>WQSQ01000003.1 GCA_009787775.1 Treponema sp. | reverse complement strand
CCGATAGCGCCAAGGCCGATTACGCCAAGAGTCTTTCCCTTAATCTCCGGCCCTGTAAATTTGGATTTTTCTTTTTCAACAAGATCGGCGACATCGGCCCTGTCAGATACAGAGGCAGTCCAGTTAATACCTGCGACAATGTTACGCGAAGATAAAAGAAGGGCTGCGAGAGTCAGCTCCTTAACAGCGTTTGCGTTTGCGCCGGGAGTATTAAAAACAGCGATTCCGCTCTCGCTGCAGCGCTTAACGGGAATATTATTATATCCCGCTCCCACCCTGGCGATTGCCTGCACGGATGGAGGTATCTCCATACTGTTCAGATCCGCGCTGCGGACAAGAATCGCATCAGGATTGGAAATATTGTCCGCGATTTCATACTTGTCTTTTGGAAAAAGCTCCAGCCCCAGCGGAGAAATTTTATTCATTGTTTTAATTCGAAACATATTATTCACCTTTTATTAATAGCGGACTTGCATGTCTGCTCCTGATTTTATTCAGGTAAATCTTTTCATAAAATAAATCAGCGCTTTAACACCTTCTATCGGCATAGCGTTATAAATGCTTGCCCTCATTCCTCCGACAAGACGATGTCCTGCGAGATTTAAAAGTCCTGCAGCAGCGGCGCCTTTTACAAAACGGTTTTCAAGTTCTGCTTTTGCTTTCTCATCTTTTTCGGTTGTAACAAACGGAATATTCATGATACTGCGGAACGGTTTTTCAACCGGTGAATGAAAAACATCGGATGTTTCAAGATAATCGTAAAACAGTTCAGCCTTTTCGCGGTTTAATTTTGTTATTGCGTCAACTCCGCCCAGATTTTTTAACCATTCAAGCACAAGGCCGATAATGTAAATACCGTAGCACGGAGGAGTGTTATACATTGATCCTTCACCGGCATGCGTATCATACCGTAGCATTGCAGGCACCCACGCCGGAGCTTTGCCAATAAGATCATCGCGGATAATAACAACAGTTGTTCCAGCCGGGCCAAGATTCTTCTGCGCGCCGGCGTAGAGAATACCGAACTTGCTTACATCAATGGGTTCTGAAAGAATACAGCTTGATACATCCGCTACAAGCGGCACAGATCCGGTATCAGGAATTTTATTCCATTTGGTTCCTACAATTGTGTTGTTAAGAGTGATGTGGTAATAAGCGTCACCCGCCGAAGGAGCGGGAGCGTTCGGAATATATGTATAAGCGCGATCCTTGGAACTCGCTCTTACTTCCACAGAAGCGTATTTTGATCCTTCCTTAATTGCCTTGTCAGCCCAAATGCCGGTATCTATATAAGAAACTTTTTTTCCTTTACCCGGCATTTCCCCTGCCGCTAAATTAAGCGCAATCATTGAAAATTGAAGCGAAGCGCCGCCCTGTAAAAATAGAACTTTATAATTGGCGGGGATGCCCATAAGTTCCCTGAGCAATGATTCTGTTTTATCGAAAATAGGTTTAAAATCCTTTGAACGATGACTCATTTCCATTACAGACTGACCCGTGCCATTTGCGTCAGTCATTTCAGAAGCGGCTTTTTCAAGAACCGGCAACGGAAGAACCGAAGGTCCCGGTGAAAAATTGTAGACTCGCATTTATTTCTCCATCCTTTTAGAATAATTGAACAATACACAAAAAGATGCTTTTTGTCGAGGTGCAGAACAGGTATCACTGGGATAAACGATTATGCAAGATCTCAATTTGCTAATATTTTATTATCATTATATAATGGACTGTAATTATGGCAGTTGTTCAGAAACCGAAGTTTCCGAACAACTCTAACATTAAAACTGAGCCACTATCATAACTCGGTTAATTTTAAAAAAGTCTCAACTGTTTAAAGGAGTTCATATGAGTACGCCGTTATGCATAGCAAAAAATACTGAATTGGAAAATGTTAATATTTTAACCGAAATGTTAAACCGCCACGGTCTTATAACAGGTGCCACAGGAACCGGAAAAACCGTAACTCTTCAAAAAATGGCAGAGGCTTTCTCTTCGGCTGGAATACCGGTATTTTTAGCTGATGTTAAAGGGGATTTATCAGGCGTTTCAGTGGCGGCTGCATCAAGTGATAAACTCAATGCAAGGCTGGAAAAAATCGGAATTTCTGACTGGCAGCCGCGCATTAATCCGGCAGTTTTCTGGGATGTTTTCGGTGAAAAAGGTCACCCCATGCGCGCTACGATTTCTGATATGGGACCTCTGTTATTATCGCGTCTGTTAAATTTAAACGATACACAATCAGGCATCCTGCAGATAATATTTAAGATCGCTGACGATAATAAAATGCTTTTGCTTGACATGAAAGATTTACGTGCAATGACGCAGTATGTCGGTGATCACGCAAATGATTTTAAAACTGAATACGGAAATATAACCACAGCTTCTATTGGAGCCATACAACGCAGTTTACTGTCTCTTGAAGAACAGGGCGCTTCCAATTTTTTCGGAGAACCAATGCTTGATATAATGGATTTTGTCCGCACTGACGCATCAGGAAAGGGTATAATAAATGTTCTTGCCGCAGAAAAACTTTATAATATGCCAAAGTTGTATTCAATTACGCTATTATGGATGCTCTCAGAACTTTTTGAAACTATGCCGGAAATAGGAGATATGCCACAGCCGAAGCTTGTGTTCTTTTTTGATGAAGCGCATCTTCTTTTTGCCGATTCTCCGCAGGTGTTACTGGAGAGGATCGAAAAGGTAGTACGTCTTATTAGATCAAAAGGAGTCGGCGTATATTTTGTTACGCAAAATCCGCTTGATGTTCCGGATAAAGTGTTAGGGCAATTGGGTAACCGTGTACAACATGCTCTGCGTGCTTTTACACCCAGAGATCAAAAAGCTGTAAAAACAGCAGCGCAAACCATGAGACCCAATCCGGCTTTTAATACAGAGCAGGTAATTCAGGAATTAGGTACCGGAGAGGCGCTAATCTCTTTCCTTGACGAGAAAGGCAGCCCGTCAACAGTACAGAAATGCTCAGTAATAGCTCCGGGATCAAGACTCGGGCCTGTTACTACGAATGAACAGGATAAACTTATTAAACAATCTATTCTTTACGGAAGATATGAAAAAGCCGTGGACAGGGAATCCGCTTATGAATTACTTGTAAAGAGAGCTGAAAAAGCAAACGCTGAGAAAACAAACGCAGTGAAAACTACCGCAAAAACTACCAGTACCCAGAAAGGTTTTGGACAGGAAATGAAAGAGTTTGTTTTTGGTTCAACAGGACCAAAGGGCGGAAAAAAAGACGGAGTGTTTCAGACTGCCGCAAAATCCGCCGCGCGAACCGCAACCAACAGTCTGGTACGCGGAATGTTGGGGAGTCTTACCTGGAAGAAGTAGGAAATTTTATTAGAATTGTTCGATAACTTCAGTTATTGAACAACTACCTTATAAAAATACATTTTGCAGAACTTTAATGATTTTTTCAGTTTCAATATAATCTATATAATCAATCCCGCGATAATCCCCTGCACGATTAAATCAGCAAATACGGATAAATTTTCCATATTTTACTCCTTGTCCCCTATTGCCATATGACATAGGGGTACAGAGAAATAGGGAAGGAATTAATAAAAACTGAATTTTAAAAATAAATCGAGTTTGATAAATTAATCTTATATGTCCTAAAATTCCTGAAGGTGCATACTTTTTTATAACTTTAGGTATATTATGAGTATATGTAAAACTTTATATACCCGAATAAAATAACCTTGAATGAATTCCTATTCATCAGCTTCCTGAACCTTGAACTCTGCGCGCGCCTTGATTACCTCATCGGCGATACGGCCGGAGATTGACGCATAATGGCTGAAATCCACATTAAATGAACCGGTTCCTGATGTAATGGAACGAAGATCTATAGAGTAACGAAGGAGCTCTGCCATTGGGACTTCGGCGCGTACCTCCGCGATGCCACCTGCGGAATCCTGACCGAGAATCTTACCGCGTTTTCCTGAAAGGTCGCTCATTACGTCTCCAAGGAATTTTTCCTCGATAAAGACAGTCAGATTCATTATCGGTTCAAGTAATGTAGGATTCGCCTGTTTCATGGCTTCGCGGAAGGCGTTGCGCGCAGCGAGCTTGAATGAAAGTTCATTGGAATCTACCGGGTGATATTTGCCGTCAACAACCTTTACTTCTACATCAACAACGGGATAACTCGCCATTGAACCGTATCCCATTCCTTCTATAACGCCCTTTTCAACACCAGGAATGTAGTTTTTGGGAATTGCTCCGCCAAAAATAGCGTTAATAAACTGATATCCCTCACCGCGGGCAAGAGGTGCGATTTCCAGAACTACCTTACCATACTGGCCGTGGCCGCCTGTTTGTTTTTTATGTGTGTACTCAGCGCCGGATTTTTTTGTAATTGTTTCACGGTAGGCAATTTTGGGGACACGGGTTTCTACATCGATCTTTTGATTTGATTTAATTTTATCCAGAATAATATTAATCTGCAGTTCACCCATACCGGAAATAACTGATTCTTTTGTTTCACTGTTATAATGGAAACGGAATGTTTTATCTTCTTCAGCCGCGCGAACAAGGAACTCTCCCAGTTTGTCTTCATCCTTTTTTGCATGAGCGTTTACGGCTACTGAATGAACCGGTTCGGGAAGGCGCAGGGGTGCAAAGCATGGTACATCAGAAGCGGCCAGCGTATCGTTGGTTTTTAAAGTAACCGCCTTGGTTATGATACCAACATCACCCGCGTAAAGCTCCCTTACTTCCTCAAGTTTTTTACCTTGGCATGTATAAAGTTTACTGATTCTCTCTTTCTTGTTTTCAGAAATATTTATTAATTCACTATCAGCTGTAAGTTTTCCTGTAAGAACCTTCAGCCATGATAGCTTACCTGAAAATTGATCATAATTTGTTCTGATAACAAGTGCCGACATGGGCTTATCAGGTTCGATAGCTGCGGGAGTTTCCTTGCCCTCTCTGTCAAGTACTGTATCTTTTGCCGTGCGAGGATTGGGCGCAGCAGCTACAATAAAGTCCAGCAAAGGCAGAAGCCCTGAGTTATTTATAGGCGATCCGGCAAACGCAGGAACATATTTATTATCAGCCAATGCCTGTACAAGACCGGCCTTCATCTCTTCCGCAGACAGGGAACCGTTTTCAAGGTATTTTTCCATTAGGCAGTCATCGTCAGAAGCGGCGGCTTCCATTAATTTTTCACGCGCTGCGGTAACGGTGTTCTTGAACTCATCGGGAACAGGCCCTTCCTTCTCAACCGCATCACTTTGCATTGTGTACGCTTTTTCATGAAGAACATCAATAACACCCTTGAAACTGCCGCCGCTTCCCATCGGCAGGGTTATCGGCACAGGATCAACCTTGAATTTTTCCTTAATGTCGTTCAGCGTCTTATTAAAGTCCGCCTGATCATTGTCTAGTTTTGAAATAAAAACACCTCTCGGCTTCCCGCTTTGGTCCAGATTACGCCACAGTTTGACAGTCTCAATTTGAACACCGGATTTACCGTCTACCATAAGGAGTGCAAATTCCGCAGCTCGGAAACTTAGAATAACAGCACCGGCAAAATCTGATGATCCTGGAGTATCAAAAATATTGATTTTAGTTCCATTTCTTTCAACATGTCCCATTGCAGCATGTATCGATATTTTTCGTTCTATTTCTTCAGGGCTGTAATCACTGGTAGTTTTTCCAGACTCAACAGTTTCCGCTTTCGGAATTACGCCTCCTGCAAACAACAAATGTTCAAAAAGGGTTGTTTTTCCGGTCTGACCATGACCTGTAATAGCGATATTTCTGATCTTATCTGTAGAATGGCTCACAGACGACTCCTTAGTTTATATTTTCTATAATTATTGCTTTTAAAATGAGCGTTGTCAATTCTTTTATACTGCCATTAAAAACAGTAACCGCTTATGGTATAATAAAACATGAAATCAATTACAAAAGAATTGTGGATAAACACCAAAAAACCTCGCGAGTTTATCAACATTACAGACGATGTTGAGTCCTTGTTACGTGAGTCCGGCATTCAGGAAGGGCTTTGCCTTGTGAATGCCATGCATATCACTGCCAGCATCTTTATTAATGATGATGAATCCGGTCTGCACCGCGATTTTGATGTTTGGCTGGAAAAACTTGCGCCTCATGAGCCTGCTTCATATTACTGCCACAATACGGGCGAAATAAATGCAGATGCCCATCTTAAAAGGCAAATAATGGGACGCGAAGCCGTTGTCGCCGTAACAGGCGGAAAGCTTCACTTCGGCCCATGGGAACAAATTTTTTATGGCGAGTTTGACGGTCAGCGAAAGAAACGAATATTGATTAAAATAATAGGAGACTGATATATTTATTTTCCGCGAATGATGCCTACGATTCTTTCAGAGACCGCAACGAAGCTGTATTTAACTTGATTTGCATGACCTTTGGGCTTGCTTATGAAGTGGATTTTAGATATAGTTGACTTAGCAGCCGAATTCACCTCTGGTCAGCTAAAGCTGCAAAGTCAGCTTCGGCAGATTCAGTTTTTATAAAGTGCGAACGCGTTTTGGATTTTTCATCTGGGTGATGTCCGAAAAGTTTGAATAACTTCATCGGACACCTTTCTTATTATCGTTTTTTCGTACTATTTCGCAGGATAATGGGAGAAGAAACATCGGACTTTAGTCCGCGGGCTGTACAGGAAGTTACCGATTTCTCTGATAGCCCACAACAGCCGGCATGGCGGAATGGCAGACGCAGTAGACTCAAAATCTACCGCACGCGAGTGTGTTTGGGTTCAAGTCCCAATGCCGGTAATAATTTAATTCTGGATTATGCCTCAGCCAGTATACAAAGTTAAACAACTTTTTTGAATAATATTCATTAGGTGCAAGATAGTCAAGCACGCTGCATTATGCTCCGGTAATCCGCAATTGTTTCTGCGTGTACCGCTTTTTCCCGTAAAGCCGCTCCGCCTGGAATGCCTTTTGTGTAAGCGCAGAACTGCTTGCGCATTTCAAGGCACGCGGTGCGCTCGCCTATGGATGCCGCCAGCATTTCCAGATGACGCATAACGACTGATGTCTGCGCAGAGAAAGGTACAGGCTGCCATGAGCCGGTTTCCAGCAAAGAACGAGCTGCTGAAAAAATAAAAGGATTGCCCATTGCGCCTCTGGCGAACATGACGGCGGCGCACCCCGTTTCCTTAAGCATTTTTTGCGCGTCTTCCGGAGTGTATAAATCACCCGATCCTGTAACGGGAACTTTTATGCGTGAAACCAAATCCGTAATATGAGACCAGTCGCTTCTGCCGCTGTAATTTTGCGCCCGTGTGCGGGGATGTAGTGTAATCATCACTGCTCCTGCCTCAATCGCAATCTGCGCGCACTGTGCGTAGTTGATGGAAGAAGAATCCCAGCCCGAACGAATTTTTACAGTTACTGGAATGCCGCCCAGGCTTTCACGAGAAGCACGCACTGCGATTTCCACAGCTTTTCCAATACAGGAAGGATCCTTCATCATGGCCGATCCCGCGCCGTTTTTAACAACCTTCGGTACAGGGCAGCCGCAGTTGATATCAATCGCGTCAGGTTTCAACGGAGCAAGAAGAGAAGCCGCCCTGTAGATTGATTCGCTCTGCGCCCCGAACAATTGTATCGCGTAACGCTTTTCATTTTCGCCGCGCCTGATTAGGTTAATGGCGGCGGCATTGGATTTATTTTTTTCCCCGCAGGGAGACACTGGCAGGGAGGAGGGAGAGGAGGAAGAATTTGCTTTAGGAGTAGAGAGTCCGTATCTTTCAATATTCCGGTATAATGCTTCAGCGGAAACAAGTTCTGTAAATGAAAAGCATGCTCCTTCTTCAGCGCAAATGGAACGAAAAGCATGATCTGTGTAACCAGCAACAGGTGCCAGGAAGAGGTTACCGGGCAGCTCAAGAGAACCAATTACAACAGGACGATACAGACTCACAAGAATCTAAGCGTTTGGAAGATCAAAGAACTTGCATGAATTTTCCCAGAGTTGAGCGGCAAGAGCTTCTTCTTCTATATCAAGCATGTTGGCCATATAGCGGGCAGTAATCGGCAGATACTTGGGCATGTTTCTTTTGCCGCGATAATCAGCGGGAACCATAAAAGGGCTTTCAGATTCGATAAGAATACGGTCGACAGGAAGAACAGAAATTGTTTCATGCAGGTTCTTTGCGTTCTTATAAGTCAGGTTTCCGGCAAAAGAGAAAAACAAATTTAATTCCAGTGCTTTTTGCGCATAGGCGCCATCTTCGGAATAGCAATGAAGTACTCCGCCTTTTGGAGGCAGACGATCTCTAAGGATATCAAGCACGTCATGCCCTGCGTCACGATTATGTATGATAACCGGTAAATTCAGTCTGGTTGCAAGATCTAACTGAGTTATAAAAAGCTCAATCTGCGATTTCTTGTCTCCGAATTTCCTGTAATAATCCAAACCAATTTCTCCGATGGCTGCCACACGCGGATACTGAACACTCTGCTCAATAAGCTGAAGCCAACCTTTACCTGGATTCTGTACTTCGGAGGGGCTTACCCCAACAGCATGATACACATTGGACGCTGATTTCAGGTTTTCATACACTTGGGCAAAATCATGAAGGCTGTTGCAGATTGAGACAATTCTGCTTACACATGACTGACGGGCTTCCTGTATAACAATGAGTTGTTCAATTGGGTCATCAACTATAAGCCCCAAATGGGCATGAGTATCAAAATACTGCATAGCTTAATCCAAAAAGAAATGATTTTAGGTCTACCAAACTGGCTGCTTAAATTCTAACACACCATATCCGAATCGTCAAATATATTTTAAGATAATGTGGAACAGCCTCCTTGATAACCGCATTCCGTACCAGACTGAGATATGGCATCGTATTTCTCAGGTATTAATACCTGGTTACTTCTTCCCACATTGACGGTTCAAGGACATCTTTATCAATACGGATAAAAATTTGCGGATTATAGGAAATATTTGGGCGCAAAGCATTGTTGGCATTAAGGTAGCCTAGATTAATACCCGGAGCGCCAGGACTGTCCGTAAGCCGCATCCTTGTCATGGATGAGGGATTACGGGTTATTGCATCCCACGCGCGGGCAGATTCAGCGTACATTACCATTGCATTAGAGCGGTATTCGCGATTGCCTGTTTGTTCTGCAAGGGTTTCATTAACAACGCCGAGATTATTTCGAGCCATCATAAGGCGTTCTCCTGTTTCCAGAAATTGAACATTATCATTAGGCAGCAATTCAGGCAGACGTATCCGTTGGTTTTCCAAAACGTCAAGCAGACGGTTAAAGTAACCTTGAGAAGCAAAATAATCACCGCGCTGATACGCCGCATTGCCGAGAGCGAAAAGCAAACGTCTGTTGAAAGGCAGCTCCGAAGATGCTTTAAATAGATATTCAAGAGCATTTCTCCAGTCTTCCTGCTGGTAGTATGCAGCACCCATTCTATATTGAATTTCAGGCGGTGAGTATCCGTATCTTTCAGCTGTACGATAGTTATTCAGGGCAGCTTCCATGTTGCCGGTTTTAATAAAATATTCAATATCACCGTTAAGAGCATATAATTGTCCAAGTTGAGGAGATGCCGTTATCAGATTCCTGTTAATAAAATCCTCAAAAAGCTCTATGCCTCTTACAACCTGTTCTTCGGCAGGGAAGAATTCTTTTGCGCCAATCAAAAGATTAGCATAACGGTAATGTGTATCGGCACGGTAAAGCCGCCTGCGTACAGATTCTGTTTTTGCAAGGTCAAATGCACGAATGGCATTTTCGAGCGTCTTCCGTTCTTCATAAGTATTGTTAAGGCTGTTGTAATATCTCGCAAGATGATAATGCGGTTCCGGCAGGGTTGGCTCTTCCATGACTGCCTGCAGAAGCATCGCCCTTACGCTTGCTATACTTTCAATGTATGGATCAGGAACACCTGCAGGTTTATCAAGCTGTTTATCCAGAAGATAACCGCCAAGTTCAGCGAGTGATTCCGGTGACAGCTTGCTTTTTCGATTATTTTCGAACCATGCCCTCAGATGAAGCGTTTCCTTAAGGTTGTCAGTGCGGATGAAGTACTTCATCATCCTTTCTACAACCGGCGCCTGCATTCCGTAAATCTCTATAAGCCTTGCATATGAAAAACGCGCATCTTCATATCTGTCATAAAATCTTGAAGGATTTGAATCCGCCCAAAGAAGGAAATTATCTCCTGCTGCAAGCAGGCCTTCATAATCGTTGGGCGCATAATCCAGAAGTTCCCGCTGAAGAAGCCTGTTTGCCTTTTCGTAATTCATTAAATAATTGGTATTCAGGTCGGCATAATCCAGAACACCCTTTTTATCACGCAGATAATATCTTAATAGTTCGTCATATTTTCCTTCAGCAAGCGAATAACGGCGTTGATCCCTGAAAGCCTCGGCATAGGTATAAAACCATTTTTTCTTGCGGTTTAGAGTAAATGCCTGCTGAAACAGTTCGTTAGCTCTCTGATATTCACCTGCTGGAATTCGCTCATAACCACGCTGATAAATTGATTCTGCTCTAAGCGGTATATAAATAAAATTATACCCAAGATATAAAACAGAACCTGCCACAGCAGCAATAAAGGCAAATAACCTTAAAACAGGCAGGAAATTATGTATAAATATATAACCAAAACTTGATTGTTCTTCTTCAAAGGCCGCACCTGTCTTTTTTTCAAAACTTTTTGGAATAACAACAGGTTTACCGGTAATAGATTCAACATGAAGCGCAGTTTCTTTTACATGAGCGCCGCTTGTAAGAAGGCGGATTAATTTTGATAATTGCTGCGGCAGAATTACCTGCTCTGCGATTAATTCCTCGCATATAATTCTTAAGTTCAGCGGGTATAAAGATAATGTATGTAATAACTTGTCAACATCTTCCTGTTTTAATGATATTTCCTCGATATCGTCATCTGGTTCCGGTTCCTTTTCATCTTTTTCCTTTTTTTTGCCGAACAATCCTTTTTTCTTTGCATCAGGAGCAGCAGCCGGCAGTGGGCCGACTTTAGATTTGCTTAATATATCATCAAGCCCTGCAAGTGAAAAATCATCGCTGCCAAATACATCTGCGTGCGGCTCTTCTGCCGGCACATCCCCGCTCCCGCTGTCCAGCTCAATCGAATCCGATTCAAAATCGGAGCCAAAATCCCCCAGATCAGCAAATTGGCCGTCACCATCACCGGAAGACGGAGTAAAATTAATATCATCGCCGCCTAAATTAAAATCAGCGTCAAGAGAAGAACTTCCGGTATCTTGCGGAAGATCAAACATTGAATCATCAAGACCGGAAAAATCTGAATCAAGCGAAGAACTTTCTCCCTGCGAATCATCGCCCGATATATCCGGCTGAAAGCTCTGAGTCTGATTATCGAATCCGGAATCAAAATCCGGTAAAGCATCATCCATGGAAAAATCATCCGTCGGCGGCACCAGCGCTGTTTGATCCAATTCAGGAGACTCTCCGCCAAGATCAATACTTCCGTTAACTAAATCAAAATCGTCACCGCCAGAACCTTGAAGGGAATCCCCTGTACCAGAAAAAAAATCATCAGAAGGAAATCCGGCGGACGAACTTTCATCGCCAGGATCAGCACCGTTATCAAAATCCGGAAAATCATCAAGTTTTAAGGTCTCCTGCGGCAGACCTAAATCATCCAGACCTTCAACAGCTCCTTCATCACTAACATTAAAGTCGTCTTGCGGAATATCATCGCTAGACCACTGCGGCAAATCTAAATCAGCCTGACCTTCGCTTAACATCTGATCGTCTATGTTAAAATCAGGCAAATCAGAATCAGAAAAGTCATTAGATTGAGAATCTTCGAATCTTAAATCTGACGGAGCCGATTCAACATCATCTGAAGAACCTGATAATAAATCATCCGGAGCGGAAAAGTCATTCTCAGCAGAAAAATCAGGTAATTCGTCTTCTGACTGAGAGCTGTCCTGTGTATCCTGAAGATCTTCTCTTGTTTGGGGCAGCGGCTGTGTATCTAATTTCCCGGATTCAGGACTGTCAGAAGCCAGCCCTTTTAATAAATCATCAAAGGCAGAAAAAGCATCATCAGGTGCATCCATGGGAGGCGGCGCTGCATTGGGAATATCTTTAGTCAAATTATTTNAATTTAAGCCGCCTGTATCAATACCAGTGCCTGCATCAGGTGTTATATCCGGAGCATCAAATACAACATTTGAATAAGGCATATCTCTGGAATAGTTAAAAGGAGGAGCTTCTTTCGCAGGCAGCTGAAGATCATTAAGCGACAGATTTAACGATTCAAGATCACTCTTCTCATTTGAGATATTTTGAAAAGAGGACTTAAATTGATTAAGCTCACTTAGTGAAGGCATAGAACTCCGTTCTATATTCGATCTAACTGCGCAGTTATGCAGATGCGCAGGGTTATGGTTATCATATTAAGATAATTATATATCGACCGATAATTGTAAAGAATGTATGAAAACGATTAGTTTCTTTGTTATTTTCACAATAATTGCTTCTTTTGCATGGTCAGAGAGCTGGGAAACATATGAGCTTATAAATCGCCTTATATCAATTTCAAAGCCTGAAACGCCTTTTATCCATGATGACTTTGTTGTTTTTACTGCTGATTCAAATCTGCGGAGAATGGGAGTTTCATTTGCCCATGAGAATTTTGATAATATACACTGGTTCAGGCAGTTATTAATCACTCAGGACAGTTTAAACCCTATCCTTCTTCCTGGAGAAAAAGTGCCAAGTCCTTACAAGAATGCCGACATTCAATTTTATGTTTATCAGATTCCGCAGTATTTAAGAGAACTTGAATACAGGCTTATAATCAACGGCCTTTGGACTGTCGATCCCTTTAATCCTTTAACCCGAAGAGATCCTGTTTCCGGCTTGTCTATGTCGATATTGCGCCTGCCTCAAAGACAAACAAGACCGAATCCCCTTAGCGGCCTTCCCGAAGGATTAAGTTTTACTTTTGAGGGACCGCCCGGTGAAATTATTACAGTAGCCGGAAATTTTAACAGTTGGGATCCTTTCATGTACGAACTTAAAGAAGGTCCGGCCGGTATATACAAAATTACCATCCCTCTGCCGCCGGGGAAATATCAATATGTATTTTTCCACAGGGGTGAACGCTATGTCGACCCGTACAATCCGCAGCGTATTTATGCAAGAGACGGAAGCGCAGCAAGCGAGATAACAATTCCCTCAAATTAACAGTATTGTACGTTCCATTGACATGTTTTTATGTTTCAATTTATCACTTACCACTCCAAATTATTATTAACAATGGGGTATATTTGTGTCGGTTCTTTCTGTAAAGGTGATTGTTCAGAGCTAAAGCTGCTTTTTATTAATAATCACAGTAACACATTTTCTCATTTTTAGAAAGCGCGGGCAGTTAACCGGGAATCATCTGACAGGGAAATAATAACTGAGGCGGTATCAAAGACGCTGTCAAACTGCGCGGGATTAGCTTTTACCGCCTCGGCAAGAAGGGTATCTGCTTTATCCTGCAGTATCTGTAAATACTGGTTTACGGTTGTCTCCGCCTGGTATACCGCACCGGCGTGTGCATTCTTTATAGAAATAGTATAAGCGTTTTCAATTCTATATGGTAAATCCCAGTTACCACTGAACGCGCCGACTGCGCCTGATTTCAGTTGATTGTAGGAATCATTAACAGCAATCATATCCGGGAAATCCTTGTAAATAAGCTCTTCATTAAAGATTCTAAAATTAATAATAAAATGAGCATTTTCCAAAACTGGAGCGAACCCTTGTCAAGCCTAGACACGATCCCCCGTCAAGGCTAGGTGTGATCCCTCGTCAAGCCTTGACGCGTCTGTCCACCAAACCTTGACGCGATCGTCCACCAAGCCTTGACGTGTCTGTCCACCAAACCTAGACCAGCCTTGTACAATAGGCTGTACCAGAATTGGGATCAATTCCGTATGGAATAAGGGTAATTCATTTGAAAAGAGTATCTTTTTAGCTCTATTTAACTTATCCCTTAACACATTGGAATTACATTATTTGTAATTCTTTTACTTTTAAGGAGAAAATTATGAAAATTGTTATTTACGGAGTAAATGTTACAGGTTTCGGTCATGCAAAACCGTAAGTTTGAACCCATATAAGGTAAGCCTTTTTTAAGGTTTTATCTTTACCCTGCGAGGTTACTATGGATTCAAATGTAAACAGAAAACACAAAGACAGCGTTTTCTCTACTCTTTTCAGCGACCCGGAAATATTAAGAGAACTATACTCGGCTATAGAAGGAGTTGATGTTCCCAGGGACGCAATTGTCAAAATCAACACATTATCTGATGTCCTTTTCATGGGACAGCTAAACGATGTGTCATTTACAATTAATGACCAGCTTGTTGTTTTAATCGAACATCAATCAACGATTAACAACAATGTGCCTGTAAGACTCTTAATGTACATCGCGCATGTTTACGAAAAGATACTGGAGCGCGACAAACTGTACCAAAAGAAACAAATAATAATCCCGACACCTGAGTTTTTTATTCTTTATAACGGCATTGAACCTTACCCCGATCATGCGGTACTCAAACTATCAACAGCTTTTAAAAGCGTTAATAACTTGAAACTGTATCAAGACAGTCTCCCGCTTGAGTTAATAGTTCATGTGTACAATATCAATCAGGGCAGGAACTCTGAAATACTTAAAAAATGCAAAACGCTTGAAAACTACAGCATATTCATTGAAAAAATAAGAGAATACGGTAAAGATTTACCGCTTGAAAAATCTGTAGGAGCTGCTGTAAAATACTGTATAGAGAATAATATTCTAAAGAGCTTTCTTAGAAACCACGGCTCGGAGGTAATAAATATGCTGAATGATGACATAACCGTTGATGAACTAGTAGCAATTAGAAGCAAGGAAGCTTGGGAAGACGGCCGTGAAGAAGAGCGTAAATATTTTCTTGAACTGCTGGATCAGGGACTCTCTGCAGATGAAATAAGACGTCAGCTTTCCTGTACACATACGGCCAATAGTTAAATCGCAGGCAATCAGGTAAAACCTGTCACCTTGTACAATCCAGGTACTGTCCGAAAAGTAATTGGTTTCTCCGGACAGCCCTGGATAATAAGGCCGCTACTGCAGTGTACCGTTTACCACCCGAATCGTATTGTTACTGTTTTCAGCAAGGTTACCTTTACTTACCCATGTATTTCCGTTGAATACGCCGTATTGCGCTGTGCCAAGATTACGTACTGCTGCGCCCCTGATTGTTCCAAAATAAACAGGAGTGGTATTTTTATTAGCAACGACAGACTCATTTGAGCCATAAATTGTTCCATTAATTATTCGGAAAGTACACCCGCTTCCTACATAAACCCCGCCGCCGCCTTTACTAGCAATAGCACTAGAATTACCTGAGATTATCCCGCCATTCATTATGAAGCTGCATGAATTATCAATAACCACTCCACCGCCAGCACCTTGACCATAAGCGGAATTACCGGAAATTATCCCGCCGTTCATTTCAAAAGTACTACTATTAGTAACCCATACTCCGCCGCCGCCGTTACCATAAGCGGAATTTCCGGAAATTATCCCACCGTTCATTATAAAAGTTCCTGACGATTCTCCTACACACACACCGCCGCCGCCGCCGTAGCCGTCATCATAAACAGCGGAATTACCGGAAATTATCCCATCGTTCATTATAAAAGTTACTGACGATCCTACATACACTCCGCCGCCTCGGACGCGTGCTGCTTTATTGCCGGAAATTTCCCCTCCATTCATTTCAAAGGTTCCGTTTGCAATAAGAAGTACACCACCGCCAGAATATTGAGCAGTATTGCCGGTAAGAAGAGCGCCCGTGTTCATTTTCAAAGCGCCGCCTGAGTTTACTCTTACCAATGAACCACTATTATTATTTCGTCCCTGTAAAGTTATATTCTCCAGAACCAATGTAACTCCGCTTTCGGCTGTAAACATGTCTCCGTTTGATGAAAGACTAACTGTACGCCTTTCCCCTTTGCTCCTGAGGGTTATATTGACATTTTTTCCGTTATACGAAAGAACTGCAGGATTAATACTTTCATTTGCGTCAACTTCAATAATGTAATCTAAACCATCACGGGCGTTATCTTTAAGCCAATTTAATTTTGCAGCAAGTTTATCACCTGGAACCCCTAAATCCAGCTCCGGTTTTGGAAGATTACCTAAATTATCCAATATTGATGTATCAAATTCAAATTCTGAATCATCGGTTTTTTCGAAATTTCTATCAGCAGAGTAATCCCAGACCCAACTATCATCCTTAATAGAGTTGGGTATCACATATTCATAAAATTCAAAATCGACGAATTCCTTAGTCTTTGAATCTCTTATAACAACCAAATAAACATCGGAAGATGAAAACATTGTAAATCTGTAAAAACCCGGTCTATTATGCGGGCCTACTGATTTTGTCGTCTCTTGTTTAATTTTAACTGTATCTGTTGTGGCATATTCTGATGTTTTTGTAAGAGATGTAGTAAGCTGGAAACCGCTTATTATTGTCTTTTCTACATAATCAATCCATTCTTTTTCGAATGTTGTTTTTGCGCTTGCTCCAATGCCAAAAAAAGATGCTTTCGCGCTTGCTTCCGCATATACATTTGTGCGTGTTGTGGTTGAATTCGTAGTTGATTCAACAGTACTCCTGGTTTCACTGCTGCTTGTTGAAACCGATTCACTTATAGTCACCGCATTGATATTTGATTGTGAGAATGTAAACGTTTTCGTACTGCCTTCATGGGGATTAAGCGGTCCTGTAAACAGCGGAATGTACGACATTTCGCCTAAATAGTAATAATAAAAATCATACCCGTTTAAAGTATATGAATATTTTATTTTATCAGCACCGGTAAAAGGCTTTGCAATATATCTTTTGGAATGTTCATTATCATAAACTCTTATAATGCACTCCGTTTTCTTACCGCTGTCAGGGTGTGTAGCGGTAATAATACTGTCTCCGGCACTGCGAGCGTAAATTAAACCGTTACTATTTACATAAACTACATCCGGTTTATCAGAAGACCATATTACATTAATGATATCTCCGGCTAACATAGCGGTAAGTATTAATTCATCGTCAACATTAAGGGTAAGCCGGTCATCCGGATTAATTATTATTTCATCGCCAATAACTACCCATCTTGCGTATAATGTTACAGAGTCTGTAACAGACAGGCTAAAATCCCATCGGTTATTAAAAGTATTATTATCTGTAAACCAGCCTCTGAATAAATAACCGCTTCTTACGAGATTATCAGGCTGCATTGCTTTACCGCCGTGAGGCACGGATTCACTTCCGTTAGCTGAACCATTATTGTAACTATATGTTACGGTGTAACTGGTTTCATAAAAGTGTGCGTCTGTAAATGTATAACTGTAAAAACTTTCCAGGTTCTGATACACATACAACAGCTTATGCCATACAACTTTTTTACCGCCGGGTTTTTCCAGGTTAATTGTTATATTGTAAACGCCGGAATTAAGGGTACGGTATCCTGCAGTGTTAAATTGCGACAAGTATACGGTCTGTCTCGCTGTCCCTTCCGCACCGGCTGGGGAAATTATCATTTCCGCGGAAATTACATCATTCGGTATTGGTATATTCCAGCGGAAAGTGCCTGTCCCTTCTGTAAGCAGAGCTCTTAAAGTTATATTTGCCTTTATATTTGCGCCAGCTGTTATCGTAATAGTCTCTGTACCCCTAGCTAATAATTGGGTCTTTCCGCTGTCTTTATAGGCGTTTACAGTCAAGCTGTACATGCCATGCTCCAGCAAAATTGCCTCTGCCAGTGCCGCTTTTGTTCTATCAATGTTCACAGTCTCTCCTCCGTTGTACGGCGTAAAACTAAGACTGTATAAAGCAAAATCATCAAGAGCAGGCGCAGAAGGCATTATGGTTCTTGTTGTGCCAGAAAGCGTTAATGTAATTGATCCTTTCCCTTGCATAAACGTCGGCTGGCTGTCATTGATTAACAATTGACTGTTATCAACAGTCATAGGATCCGGACAGCCGAAAATTAAAAATGAAAAGACAGAAACAAGGATTGCAAAAAGCAGCTTATGTTCTTTATTGTTTATATTTTTATTCATCGTTTTCTCCTTTTATTTAATGATGGTAAAGGGAATAACCCTTTGATATTTAAAGCCATCCTTGGAAACAGTGAGCACCAGTATATGCCCGCCGAGCGAGTTATATCTGACATCCGTTGCATCCAATCTGAAAAATGATGCATTACTGGTATTTGGTATATTTGAATTAGGGCCGACTCCTGTGATTTCCCACATTATAAAGTCATATTCAGACGGATTGTCTATATATATTGTTTCTTTTACAGGGAAACCGGTATTGGATCTGGAAAGTATAATATTAATATCGTAGTTAAAAGGCGCAATATCTGTAATCTGCCCTGCTGTAAGGCTAATACCGGCTGTTCCCTGGCCTCCGCTATTGCCTTGGTCATTACCACCCTGGTCATCGCTTCCCTTGGGGCTTGCGGATATATCGGTTATAACACCGCCTTCGTACGGCAGACTGTCAATAACAAGTTTTCCGCCGTTCTGCAGATTGCCGGCGGAAACAACATCTCCGGGATTAATGATTCCGGTAAATGGCTCCTTCGGGCCTGGCGAGTCACCGGAAGGAGTAAAAGTTATTTCTCCTTTAGCGCTTACTGCGCTTATGCTGCCCTGCGAGATAATTTTATTACCCAGAATTATCATGTAATAATCACCGGCTTTGGGTTCAATCGTCGCTCTTGAAATCTGTGTACGGCTAATGATAATTTCCAGAAGCTGGCCGTCTACAATCGATTCAAAAACCAATGGCTCATAAGTAGCATTATCCATTGGTTTATTATTAGTCGAACCAGAATCCGCACAACCGGCTAAAAAAACAAACGCGTAAACGCAAGCCAAAATAACCGCTAACTTTACCTTCATAAAACACCCCTTTTTATGTTTTTATACCTCAGCCAACTGCTGACCTTCTCGCTGCTCTCCATTCTCCGCACTTTGTACATTGCTTTCTTCTTCAATATCCTTTTTTACGCTTTCAACAATCATCGTCTAAAAGTCAATAATATTGAATATTAGACAATGTGTCAATTAAGTTAAGTACATAATATTATCTCACAGGCAATTTATATGGAAAAAGCGACTCCATTAAGGGAGATTTTTGCTAAAAATCTTCGTGAGAATCGCAGAAAATGCGGTTTTTCGCAGGAAAAATTAGCTGAAAAGGCAGGAATTTCGACTCAATATCTGGCTATGATGGAAATCGCCCGGAAATTTCCAACAGCAGATGTTCTGGAACGTATAGCTGCAGTAATGAGCATAAATGTATATGAACTTTTTATAATTGACCATTCTCCAAGAGAAGAGCTTGAACTGCTGCGGCAGGATATTGTAAACGAAATGAAAAAGACATTTCTTGATATAATTGAAAAAGTTATTAATGATAAATAATGCCCATATATTACATCAAGCCATGACCTGATCATCCACCAATGCTTGACGCGCATGTCCACCAATGCTTGACGCGTATGTCCACCAATGCTTGACGCGTATGTCCACCAAACCTTGACGCGTATGTCCACCAAACCTTGACGCGTATGTCCACCAATGCTTGACGTGTCTGTCCACCAAACCTAGACCAGCCTTGTACAACAGGCTGTACCAGAATTGGGATCAATTCCGGATTGGAATATGTGTAATTCATTTGAAAAGAGTATCTTTTTCGCTCTGTTTAACTTATTTTTAACAATTCCTTCATTTTCCCTTAACACATCGAAATTACATTGTTTGTAATTCTTTTACTTTAAGGAGAAAATTGTGAAAATTAGAATCATTGCGTTATTTATGACGGCGTTTGTTTTAACAGGCGCGTTTGCCGGAGGAAGAAACGACAGCGGTACGGCCTCATCAGCGGCGGCGCCTTACACAATCGAGGTTGGCGGGTCAACTTCTGTTACGCCGCTTATGGAACTGTTAGCGGAAGAATACGCCAGGATAAAGCCAAACATCAAGGTTAACATTAACGGAACGGGCTCAGGAGACGGAATCACAAATACGGGAATTACCTACCAGATTGGAATGTCAAGCCGCGACCTTACTCCTGCGGAGCAGGGCAGGGGACTTAAAGCGGAAATTATTGCTATTGACGGAATTGCCGTTATTGTGAACAGCAGCAACCCTGTAACAAATCTTTCTGTTGAGCAAATACGCGGTATATACACAGGCGATATAACCAACTGGAGTCAGGTAGGAGGCGGCAGCTCTCCCATCGCGGTTGTAAGCCGTGAAGCAGGTTCAGGCACAAGAGGCGCTTTTGAAGAAATTATCGGATTTTCAGGCAGGCTTGTTGCGGGAGCAAATGAATCTACAAGCACCGGTGCGATTAAAGCAGGCATCGCCCAGAACCCAAACGCGATTGGTTATATTTCACTCGGCTCGCTTGACAATACAATCAAAGCTCTCTCCGTAGGAGGAGTTGCCGCTTCTTCAGCTAACGTCGTGAACGGCACATATAAAGTTGCGCGCCCGTTTATCGTACTGACAGGAAATAATGTTCACGCTGAAACTTCCGCTTTTATTCAATGGATGCTCGGTTCCGCGGGTCAGGCTATTGCCGCAAGAAGCTGGATACCTGTTAAATAATCAGCTTGTTTTGTAAATGAATCGAAAACTAACAGATGTTTTTTTTAAACATCTTGTCAGCATTGTAGCCCTCTTTTCCGTTCTGGCATTGGGGGCTATTCTGCTGTTTGTTTTTACTCAGGGCAGCATGCCGTTTTTTACATCAACTTATCCTGGAGTACGGCTGGTCGCTCAGAGGATTAATGAAATTACCGTAAACAGTATAACTTATATTGATCATAATACTTTTATTGATATTCCGAAAAATACTGAATTAATTTCTGTCAGTTTTCCCGGAGCTGACACGGAAGAAATCCTTGAAATTAAAATTGATTATAGCGAAAAAGATCCAGGGAAGGCTCTTTCATTTGCGCATAACAGTGAAGTGGATATTACATACCCTGAAAGTTATGTGTATACCGTAAGCTGGACTCAATCCGGCAGTTTAGCGGCATTGCAGAAACGCCTTCACATTATTATGCCTGAACCTCCTTACAGTCCGGCTAAATTTCTTGGCGGTCTTCAATGGAGTCCTGACAGGGATAAAATATTCGGTATTTTTCCGATGATAGCCGGAACTTTGATGGCAAGTTTCGGCGCAATTTTGCTTGGAGTTCCAATCGCCTTGTTATGCGCACTTTTTATGGCGGAATTTTTAAAACCGAAGGCTGCCTCCGTTGTCCGCGCGGGAGTTGAACTGCTCGCGGGCATTCCTTCCGTTGTTTACGGATTTTTCGGTCTTATGGTAATTGTTCCCTTTGTGCGCACCTTTTTTAATATACCGTCGGGCAATACGCTTTTGTCCGCGGTTATTGTGCTTGCGCTGATGATCCTGCCGACTGTAATCACAATCGCTGAAACTTCCCTGCGGGCGGTCCCGCTTTCTGTCCGCGAAGCAAGCCTTGCGTTAGGCGCAAGCAAGATGCAGACAGCGTGGAATGTTGTTCTTCCTCACGCGAACTCAGGCGTTATCGCGGGAGTTATACTCGGTATTTCGCGCGCTGTAGGCGAGACAATGGCGGTCATTCTGGTCGCGGGAAACTCGCCTCACCTGACATTCAATCCGCTGACGAGCGTAAGGACGCTGACTTCCACAATCGCGATGGAGATGGGTTACGCGTCAGGCAGGCACAGCGAGATGCTGTTCTCAATTGGCGTAACGCTGTTTGCGATCATATTAATTTTAAACAGCGTGATTTTATGGTACCGGCGAAAAGTAGAGAAGGATTTATGAAAATTAAATTGCCATTTGGAAAAAGAAAGTTCCTGGACGCATTGCTTTACGGTGTTATGGCTTTGGCGATGGGCGGCGTTATTTTGTCATTATTATTTGTTTTAATATATATTTTTAGATCACAGGCCGGGTTTCTTAACTGGACATTTCTTACAAGCGCCGAAACAGGCATTTTGCCGATGATCGTAACAACTCTTTATGTCGTGATTGTTTCAATTGCCGCCGCTCTTCCTGCAGGACTTGCCGCTGCTATTTTTCTAAATGAATATTCGGGAAATTCTTTTTTTATAAGGATTCTGCGTCTCGCAATTGAAACGCTTGCCGGAATCCCGTCAATTATTTACGGACTTTTCGGGCTTCTTTTATTCTGCCGTACGCTGAACTTTGGTCAGTCAATAATCGCGGGCTCTTTAACATTAAGCATAATGATACTGCCTGTTATTATCAGAACTACGGAAGAATCGCTTAAATCAATTCCGGATTCATTCAGGGAAGGTTCCCTTGCGTTAGGCGCAACAAAGTTTCAGACAATTGTTCATGTTGTGCTGCCCTCCGCTCTTCCTGGAATTTTAACTTCTGTAATTCTCGCTGTAGGCCGCGTTATCGGCGAGTCCGCTCCTGTTTTGCTTACGGTCGGACTTACAAAAAATATGCCGCGGAGTATTTTTGAATCGGGAAGAACACTGACTATCCATCTTTTTTACCTTACCAATGAAGCTGTGCGGCCGGAAGATTTCGGCATCGCTTTCGCGACGGCGTCTGTGCTTGTGATTCTTGTTGTCATTATTAATACCGCGGCAAAAATTCTTACAACTGACTTCAGGAAAAAACCGGGGGAAATATGATATGAACAATTACAAAATTGATGTTAAGAATCTAGATCTTTTTTACGGTGATTTTCAGGCGCTGACAAGTATCAACTTTACAATTAACAGGGGAGATGTTACAGCTCTTATCGGGCCTTCAGGATGCGGTAAATCGACATTTATCAGAATATTAAACCGTATGAACGATCTTATTCCCTCATGCCGCATAACGGGACAAGCGCTTATGGACGGAAAAGATATTTACAATGATATTGATGTGACGGAGCTTCGCAGCCGCGTCGGGATGGTATTCCAAAAACCGAACCCTTTTAACATGACGGTATTTGACAATGTCGCGTACGGAAAGCGGATGCAGGGAGTAAAAGATAAAAGAGCGCTTGCTGATATTGTGGAGACATCGCTTAAGAAAGCCGCGTTATGGAATGAAGTTAAAGACAGGCTGAAAAAGCCCGCGCAGGCGCTTTCTGGCGGACAACAGCAGCGGCTCTGTATCGCAAGGAGCATCGCGATGGAACCTGAAATCATTTTAATGGATGAGCCGACAAGCGCCCTTGATCCAATCGCAACAGGCCGNATTGAAGAGCTTATCGTGGAGCTGAAAAAGGATTANACCATTATCCTTGTAACGCACGCGATGCATCAGGCGTCCCGTGTCAGCAGCAGAACGGCTTTTTTTCTGCTTGGTGAATTGATAGAATATAATGATACAAGGGAAGTGTTTACAAACCCGCGTGATAAACGGACAGAAGATTATATTTCCGGAAGATTCGGTTAAGGGAGGTTTTTATATGCAATCAAGAAAATATTTTTCGGAAGAACTGAACCGCCTGCGCCAGGATATTCTGGCTGTAGCGATCAGGGTTGAGGAAAACATCGGNAAGGCGCTTACGGCGCTAAGAACGCGTGATTCANAGCTTGCCGCGCAGGTGCGCGCCGATGACGCCGAAGTTGACGCGCTTCAATATAAAATCGAAGATGACGCCGCGATTTTAATCGCTACCCAGCAGCCTGTCGCGCGGGATCTCCGCGAGATGGTAACAATTTTTAAACTTACAGGCAGCATCGAAAGAATAGGCGATCATGCCGTGCATCTTGCCAAAGCCGCGAAAAAACTTTCAAAGAAAAGGGAATCTCCCTTTTCGGCGCAGGAGCATCTTGAAAAAATGGCGCATACAGGACAGCTTATGATCCGCGCGGCGATTTCCGCCTATATGACGCAGGATTCACAGGCGGCGCGGGAAGCCGCTTTTATGGACAACATGATTGACAGCGAACACAAACTGTTAACGGAAAATATTTTAAAGGTGATGAAAAAAAATCCGGCTCTTGTAAAAACCGCGGTTCAGATACTTAATACATCCGGTCAGCTTGAAAGGCTGGGAGATCACATAACAAATATCTGCGAAGCTGTTATCTATATGGCCGAAGGCAAACATGAGGAATTAAATGAGTAAAGCCTCTGTTCTTGTCATCGAAGATGATCCCGCGATTCAGGAACTGCTTTCCCATACAATGTCAAAAGAAGGCTGGAAACTTTTACAGGCAAAATCCGGTGAAGAGGGATTGAAAATCTTAAAAACAGAAAGGGTAAACTGTATACTGCTTGATATCATGCTGCCGGGCATGGACGGCCTGAAAGCGCTTAAAAAAATAAAAGAAATTGATCAATGTAAAAGTGTGCCGGTGATAATGACAACGGCAAAAGGCGAAGAAACTGATATTGTTACAGGGCTTGAGCTTGGCGCGGATGATTATGTTGTAAAGCCGTACAGCCCAAAAGTATTAATTGCGCGAATCCGCGCCGCTATCCGCAGACAGGAGGAAGACGACCCGTCTTCTTCAGTAAATGTCTGGCAGCAGGGCGAACTTAAACTTGACGCCGACCGTCATACCGCATCGCTTAGCGGCAGGGAACTGGACCTTTTCGCAACTGAATTTGAGCTTTTAAAACTTTTTCTTTCCAATCCTGAAATTGTATTTTCGCGTAACAGGATAATAGCCGCTATTCATGGGCCTGATTATCCGGTAACGGATCGTTCTGTTGATGTGCAGATACTCGGTCTTCGCAAAAAACTGGGCAGTGCAGGAGACGTGATAGAAACAATCCGCGGAGTCGGCTACCGGTTTAAAGCGGCCGGAGAGGAATCTGGAATGGGAGATGCACTGTGACGATTTTTTATAGAAGCATGATTACATTAAGCGCCGCTGTTCTTGGTTTTACATTAATTTTTACCGCTTCTGTATTGATTTTTATGAACTCCTTTTACTACGAAATAAACATGAAAAGTCTTGAAAATACCGCTAAAACATTAATGGCGGCAGCCGGAAACGATCGCCTAAACGGAATATTTACACATAACGATGAAAATCAGGATTTTAATTTTCTGTCGTTGGACGCGGATGATGTTTACCGTCTTACATTGATTGCTCCGTCAGGTTATGTTTTATGGGACTCCCATGTTACAGACGCTCTTGTAAATCATATTGACCGCGAAGAGGTAATAGCCGCGCTTGAAGGCAGGGAAGGAAGCTCGCGGCGTGAATCAATTAGCACCGGTATGAGGCGTATCTACTATTCGCTTCCTGTCTTTAATAACAACGGCACAATAGGAGTATTCAGGCTTTCAATTTCCATTCCCGGATTCTGGACGCGGATTTCTCCCGTTTTTATTCCGTTCACTGTCTTTTTTTGCCTTTTTTTACTTGCTGCTTTTTGGGCAATCATTGCGTATTCACGCTCTCTTTCCGCATCGTTCAGCCGGCTTGTAAACATTGTTCAGCCAAGCGCGCCGCTTCTTTCCGCACTTGAAGCAGATGAGCCTGTCACGCCTGAATTCCGAAGCATGGAAAAAGCGCTTCGCGCGATGACACAGGAGCTTAATCTTCGTTTTGAACAGGCAAAATCCGAAGGCAGCCGGCTGGAAGCCATTCTGAACGGAATGTCCGAAGCTGTTTTCGCAATGGACGGCTCTTTGAAACTGCATCTTGTAAATCCAAAAGCAAAAGAGATTTTTAATCTTGCGGATAACAATGACGTTCCCATTTTAAAAGAAAATACGCTGACATTGCTGGAAGCGACGCGATCCACAGAACTAACTGATATCGCGAAGAAAGCGGTTTCTTCCGGCGTTCCTTTTGAAACTGAACTTATGTTTCACGCCGGATTATCAGGCACTAAGCATTTTCAGGTTTACGCTTCTCCTCTTGTCAGGGACAATAACACTGATAATGACAACAGCGGAGTTGTTCTTGTGCTGCAGGAGATTACGCGCCTTGTTAAACTGGAAAAAATACGCAAGGATTTTGTCGCGAATGTATCACATGAACTGCGCACGCCGATCCAGCTTATCAAGGGATTCTCAGAAACTTTGTTGGACGCGGAAAACATGCTTAAAGAAAATATTCACTTTGTTGATATTATTCACAAGAATGCAATAGTAATGGAAAATCTTACCAATGACTTGTTAATGCTTAGCAGCCTTGAAAACACCTCAAGCCCGGCTGACATGCGTGATATGGAAGATTGTAAAATTGCCGCGCTGATTAACGAAGCAGTATCGTCCGTGGAGCCGCAGGCAAGGAAAAAGCAAATTGAAATAATTGTCAATTGCGGTGAAGATTTAAGCGCAATGCTTTACAGTTCTCTAATCATTCAAGCATTAATTAATCTGATTGATAACGGAATAAAATATTCTCCTGTTAAATCCAAAATTTGGGTTAATGCGTTCATGAGCGATGAATCAGATTTAATATTTGAAGTACGCGATAAAGGCATTGGGATTCCTGCGGAGCATCAGGAACGCATCTTTGAAAGGTTTTACCGCGTCGACCGCTCCAGAAGCCGTGAAGAAGGCGGCACAGGGCTTGGGCTTTCAATCGTCCGGCATATCGCGCTTATTCACAACGGAAATGCCGAAGCGGAAAGTCATGCGGGCAAAGGATCAGTTTTTAGGATTATTATTCCCAGTCGTAGTAAGGATTAAACATTGAATCATCATTGACGATCTCGAGTAACTCTACATCAAAAATTAATGTAGAAAACGCCGGAACATATCCCTGAATGCCGTCTTTTCCGTAAGCAAGATTCGAAGGTATATAAAAACGGTATTTGCTGCCCACACCCATCAGCATTACTCCTTCTGTCCAGCCGGGAATAACCATATCAAGCGGAATATACGCGCCGTCCGCTTCGTATGATTCGTCAAACAATGTGCCGTCTGTTAAAGACCCTGAATAATGAACCCTGACTATTGAATCATTTTGCGGTTTTTCACCGGCAGTTTCTGCTAAAATTTCATACTGAAGGCCGCTTTGCGTAACATGTATACCGTAACGCTGACTGTTTTTGAATAGATACTCTTCTTCAGCAGCGCGGTTTACCTCTGCTATTTTTTCCATTGCATTGTAAATGGCTGTCTCAATAATTTCCATTGCTTCCTGCTGGCCGAACTGCGGCTCAACATCTTTTTCCATTACTGCTTTGACACCTTCGGCTAATGCTGTGTAGTCGAATTCCAGACCTAAATCACTCAAGTCATAATTCATTCCGATCCACATTCCAAGGGCATAACTCAAACGGGATTTTTCTTCAGCTTTTCTGTAATCTTCCTGAATGGCTCTCGCATGCAATGCTGTTACGCATAAAAATATACAAAAAACGAATGTAAGTTTCTTCATCAAAGTTCTCCTGTTTCGGGGTTTATTTCTATAAGTTCGACAATAAAGATTAATGCAGAATAGGGGGGTATTATTACATCTCCCGTCCATGGATTTATATAACCGCTTTCACCGTAAGCGAGCGCAGAAGGAATGTACAATATGTATTGGCTGCCTGCGTTCATATATTGAATCCCTTCGCTCCAGCCGACTATAACATCGTTTAATGATAATGTGACCGGTTGTCCGTATTCTATTGAACTGTCAAATATAGTGCCGTCCATAAACGCTCCTTCGTAATGCACAAGTACGCTGTCTTCAAAAGACGGTTTCGGCCCGGTTCCTTCAACTATAATTTCATACTGCAAGCCGCTTGATGTAACATTTATGCCTGTTCTTTTGGCATTTTCTGTCAGAAACGCAGTTTCAGCCTGTTTAGCAATATCATTTCTTGCGCCTGCAATGGAATTAAATGCCGCTTCAATTAACTCTATGGCATTTTCTGTGTCTATCCGCGTTTCTCTGCCTTTCATCATATCGTTTATGCCTTTCAGGAATTCATCCAGATCCGGATAAACATAGCTAGTCATCATGTTGTTTATTAAGTCTGCGCCGATACTCATTCCCATGGCATAAGATGCGTCTTTATTCATGTTTTCAATACCGGAAAAAGGATCAGTCTCTTCCTTTTCGCAGGCAACATAAAAAACAGCCGCAATAGCAAGAATTGCAATTAATAAATAATTTTTATACTTCATTTTGTGATAATAACCCATATTGAAGTCAGTGGCTAGTAGGCGCATGAAGGTAGAGACATACGGAGAATCATTAAAAATAAACCTAATACCCGTATTATCAAAAAAACTTGAATTATCCCAAAACCCGTGCTAGAATTTTTCCATTGTTTGGAGAAATTCCGTATTTTATGAAGCTTCTTCAAAATATCTACCAAAAAGCAGAGGAATAATATGTCAGAAAAAATCATTGCAATGATTGACGGTAATAACGCGGCGGCTCATGTTGCCCACGCGCTCAGCGAAGTAATCGCGATTTATCCGATTACCCCTTCCAGCCCGATGGGAGAGCTCTCTGATGAGTTTTCCGCCCAGGGGCGCAAGAACATCTGGGGTTCTGTCCCTGATGTCGTAGAATTGCAGTCAGAAGCGGGAGCGGCAGGAGCAGTACACGGAGCGCTTACAACAGGCGCAATGTCTGTTACATTTACCGCATCTCAGGGGTTATTGCTGATGATTCCCAATATGTATAAAATCGCGGGTGAACTTACCTCTACCGTATTCCATATATCTGCCCGCGCTCTTGCGACATCAAGTCTTTCCATTTTCGGCGACCATCAGGATGTAATGGCCTGCCGCCAGACCGGTTGGGCTATGCTCTCCTCGAATAATGTTCAGGAAGTAATGGACCTGGCTCTTATCGCGCATGCTTCGACTCTGCGTTCAAGAGTGCCATTCCTGCACTTCTTTGACGGCTTCCGTACAAGCCACGAACTTCAGAAGATTGAAGAGATTTCCTACGATGACATGCACAAGATGATCGATGACGACCTTGTAGCTGAACACCGAAAGAGAGGCCTTACCCCCGAAAACCCGACTATGCGCGGAACAGCGCAGAACCCTGATACTTATTTCCAGGGCCGGGAAGGCGTTAACAAATATTACGAAAAAACCGCAGCCATTGTTCAGGCGGAAATGGATAAATTCGCAAAACTGTCAGGGCGCCAATATAAAATATTTGATTATCACGGCGCGAAAGACGCAGAGAAGGTTATTATCATCATGGGTTCCGGCGCTGACACTGTTGAAGAAACAATCGATTATCTGAACAGTAAAGGCGAAAAAACCGGTTTGGTTAAAGTGCGCCTCTTCCGCCCGTTCGATGCGAAATTATTTGTAAAAGCATTGCCGGCATCTGTAAAATCAATTGCGGTTCTGGATCGCACAAAAGAGCCTGGCTCACTCGGCGAACCTCTTTATGAAGATGTCCGCACTGCTGTCGCAGAAATGCAGGCCGCAGGCGAGTTCAGCGCTAATCCTTTAATTCTCGGCGGACGCTACGGCCTCGGTTCAAAAGAGTTTACCCCCTCAATGGCGAAATCTGTTTTTGACAACTTATCAGGTAAAAAAATCGCAAACTTCATTGTCGGCATTAAAGATGATGTTCTTGGCAAGAGCCTTGATTATGATCATAATTTCTTCATTACCGAAGAAGGCATGAATGAAGCGCTGTTCTACGGTCTCGGCTCTGACGGAACTGTCGGCGCGAACAAAAACTCAATTAAGATCATCAGCGAAGCAAAGCCGGAGCTTAACTGTCAGGCATATTTCTCTTACGACTCCAAGAAATCAGGCGGTTTTACAGTTTCGCATCTTCGCTTCGGTAAAAATAAAATCAGAAGACCTTACCTTATCAATGCCGCTGACTTCCTTGCCTGTCATAAGTTCGCCTACATGGAAATGTATGACATGCTCAAGAGTATTAAAGAAGGCGGAACGTTCCTTCTTAACAGCCCGTTCGACGCGGCTGATGTATGGAAAGAAATACCTGTTGAAGTTCAGAAAAAAATCATTGACAAGAAGCTTAAATTTTATGTCATTAACGCCGCGGAAATCGCACGCAATACCGGAATGGGCAACCGCATAAATACTGTTATGCAGGCGGCTTACTTTAAGATTTCCGGCGTACTGCAGGAAACCGAAGCTGTCAGCCTGATGAAAGAACACATTAAAAAATCTTACGGTAAAAAGGGCGCGGATGTTGTAGAAAAGAACTATAAAACGGTAGATGCGGCATTGGGAGCGGTCAAAGAAGTAAAATATACCGCTGTTGACGGCAGCCATCATATGAAAGAGCCGTTTGCCACAGCAAAAGATAAATGGATTAAGGAAACGCTTGGCGCTGTATCGTTCCAGAACGGTGATTTACTGCCTGTCAGTAAAATCCCGGAAGACGGAACATTCCCGACGGCGACAACCCAGTATGAAAAACGTTCAGTCGCGGAGCTTGTTCCTGTTTGGAACCCCGATGTTTGCATACAGTGCGGTAATTGTTCTGTGGTTTGCCCGCATGGCTGTATCCGCATGAAAAACGTAAGTGATGCCGATGCCGCCAAAGCGCCGAAAGGTTTCAAATCAGCGGCAATTAAACCAAAACCGGCAGACGGCTTAAAAGCAACACTCGCGATTTCCTGCCAAGACTGCATGGACTCAGGCGTCTGCGGGCTATGTATTAATATTTGTCCGATGTCGAAGGATGCAGGAAAACCAGCTGCTCTTTCAAGGAAGTCTTATGCGGATGATCCTGTATTCCACACTGAACAGGCTGCTGTTTGGGAATATTTCCTGAGCCTTCCTGAAACACCGGCAGCAGGCGATCTTAATAATCCAAAAGCTCTTGCGTATAAACGCCCGCTGTTTGAATTCTCAGGCGCCTGCGGCGGCTGCGGCGAAACGCCCTATGTAAAACTTATGTCGCAGCTTTTCGGAGACAGAGCTTTAATCGCCAACGCCACAGGCTGTTCATCTATCTACGGCGGAAACCTGCCGACAACGCCTTATTGTAAAAACGCCGAAGGAAGAGGTCCTGTGTGGTCAAACTCGCTCTTTGAAGACGCCGCGGAGTTCGCTCTTGGCTTCAGGCTTACGAGCGACAAGCTGGCTGTTCATGCCCGCGAAATGGCTGCCAAAGCAAAAGATGAAGGTATCGCCGCTGCGATCATAGACAAACTGCTTGCAAATGCACAGGCTGACGATGCCGCCATCAATGAACAGCATAAAAATGTTTGCGAGCTTAAAGCCGCGCTTAAGGGGAATAACAGCCCGACAGCGAAAATGCTGCTCTCTCTTGCCGACCACTTTATTAAGAGATCGGTGTGGGGCTTCGGCGGAGACGGCTGGGCTTATGATATCGGGTTCGGCGGACTGGATCATGTTCTCGCTTCCGGTAAAAACGTTAACCTGCTCTGTCTGGATACGGAAGTATATTCCAACACAGGCGGTCAGATGTCAAAATCAACACCTGTAGGCGCAATTGCGAAGTTCGCGTACGCGGGAAAAGATGTTGTCAAAAAAGACCTCGGCGCGATAGCAATGAGCTACGGTTATGTATATGTTGCGAAGATTTCTCTCGGCGCGGACATGAATAAGGCAATCAGGGCTTTCCGTGAAGCTGAATCTTACGACGGCCCGTCACTCATCATCGCTTACTCGCATTGTATCAACCACGGTATCGACATGAGCAAGGGTCTTGAACAGGGCAAAGCCGCCGTCACAAGCGGACTCTGGCCGCTCTACCGGTACGACCCGCGCCTTAAAGATCAGGGCAAGAACCCCTTCCAGCTTGACAGTAAAGAAGCAACCACTGCAATTGAGGACTTCATGTATAAGGAAGTCCGCTTTAAGAGCCTTAAAGCCGCAGACCCGGCGCGCGCCGACATGCTGCTGGCAAAAGCGAAAAAACAGGCGGAGCGCATCTGGAAAGAGTACAAGTATTTATCTGAAAGACCGTTCTAAACTGAGGATTGGGACAGGGGTAATAGTTCGTAATGTAATTGCTTACGGACTATTACCCCCGATTTTTTTTACCTTATCACGAACTGCTGGTGGCAACACATGGACAAAACAATAGCATGGTACGCTTAGGTTCCAGGAACCAGGTTTAAAGAGCAGGCGCGTCAAGACTTGGCTGATACAACAGGCAGTTTAAGCGTTAACAGGCGTCTTATTCAGCCTTTGACTAGGTTCATCATTCAGCCTATAGTAAGCTGTCACTATAGCCTAAAGTGATATTCCACTATAGACTATAGTGATAGTTCACTTTAGCCTATAGTGAACATTAACTACAGTCTATAGTGACATATTACTATAGGCTAAAGTGTAGTTTCACTATGGACTAAAGTGGTATATAGGTTAAGGCAGGAACTTTGTATCAGAATACCATGGAACGATGCGAGAAAATACCTTAAATCTGAAAGATTTTATTCCGCGGAAGAAACGCTCTGTCTCATTACGTTGTACTCCCGCCTGTTCGCTGTGTTTATTTTACAATAAACTGGATAAAAATGTGTATGCCTAGTATAATACCTTAATCAGTAAAACGGGGGTTATTATGAAATATGGCTATTTTGATCATATACAGAGGGAATATGTTATAGACAGGCCGGATACGCCCGCTCCCTGGGCGAATTACCTTGGATCTCCGGCTTACGGAGCGATTATTTCAAACAACGCGGGCGGTTACAGCTTTGTAAAAAGCGGGGCCGCGGGAAGAATAATCCGTTACCGTTTTAACGAGCAGGATAAACCAGGCCGCTACATCTATCTGCGCGATGACGAAAATAATGATTACTGGTCAGCCTCCTGGCAGCCTGTCGGGAAACCGCTGGATCAGTATAAATCGGTCTGCCGCCACGGTACTGGTTATACCGTAATCGAAGCAGAGTACAGCGGTATACAGTCGCAGGCTCTATATTATGTGCCGCACGGCGCTGAACATGAAGTCTGGAAAGTGAAGGTAACCAACAAGGGATCAAAACCGCGGAAAATCTCATGTTTTGGCTATGCCGAGTTTACATGCGAAAGTTTTTATGAACAGGATCAGGTTAATCTTCAATATACTCAGTTTATTACCCGCACTTACTTTAAGGAAAAATTTATATTACAGACAATAAATGAAAACTGTTTGAACGCGGTCAACGAAAGCCGCGTTGAGACACGCTTCTTCGGCCTTGCGGGAGCGAAAGCCGCAAGTTACTGCGGGGACAGAGCGAAGTTTCTGGGCAGTTATCATGATTACAGAAACCCCGTCTCTGTGGAAAACGGCAGACTTGACGGTACGCTTAACTACAACATGAACCCGTGCGGCGCTCTTCATACAGCAATGGAGCTTGCTCCAGGCCAAAGCGCGGAGTTTGCCTTCCTGCTTGGGCAAAAACGTGAGTCGCAGGCAAAGGAGCTTATCGCCCGTTATGAAGACGCTTCTCTTCCCGAACGCGAAATCGCAGAGCTAAAGACATATTGGCACAAAAAACTTGATAACCTGAAAGTAACAACTCCTGATGATAACTTTAACAGCATGATAGGCACATGGAACGCGTATCAGTGTTTTATTACGTTTATCTGGTCGCGCGCCGCTTCCCTTATTTACTGCGGACAGCGGAACGGTTACGGTTACCGCGACACGGTTCAGGATATTCAGGGCATCATCCATCTGGATCCGGAAATGGCCCTTGATAAAATCAAGTTTATGATTTCAGGGCAGGTCAGCCACGGCGGCGCTCTTCCGCTTGTAAAGTTTAACCACAATCCCGGACACGAAGATAAACCGGAAGATAATTCCTACAAACAGGGAACGGGCCACCCCTCATACCGCGCCGACGACGCGCTGTGGCTTTTCCCGACAGTATGGAAATACATATCGGAAACAGGCAATACCGCGCTTTTGGACGAAATTATTCCGTACGCCGATAAAGGACAGGATACGCTGTTTAATCATCTAAAGAAAGCGATCGATTTTTCGCTTAACCATTTGGGCATTCACGGGCTTCCCGCAGGGCTTCATGCCGACTGGAACGACTGTCTAAGGTTAGGCGCAAACGGAGTGTCTGTTTTTGTCGCAATGCAGCTTTATTATGCGTTCGATATTATGATCCGTTTTTCTAAACACAAAAAAGATTCCACAGCAGAAAAGCAGATGGAGGAGCTCAAAGCGCGTTTTGGAAAAATAATGGAAGATAAATGCTGGGACAAGGACCGGTTTGTACGCGGCATCACGGAAAACGATATGACAGTCGGCAAAGCAGGCGATCCGGAAGCAAGCATGTGGCTTAATCCGCAAAGCTGGGCGGTAATTTCCGGTTTCGCCGATGACACGCGAAGCAAAGCAATACTCGATTTAGTATATAAAGAACTAAACACAAAATACGGCGCGCGCCTTATGGCTCCATCCTATGTAAAACACGCGTTCGACGGCGCTCTTGCGCTTCTCTTTAATCCGTCTACAAAAGAAAACGGCGGCATCTTCCTGCAGTCTCAGGGCTGGCTGATTCTCGCGGAAGCTCTTCTTGGACGGGGCGGACGCGCACTTGAATATTACCTTGAAAGCTGCCCTGCCGCTCAAAACGGAATAGCGGATACGCGCCTTGTGGAGCCGTATGTTTACTCCCAATTTACAGAAAGCTCGGACAGTCCGTTTGAAGGACGCAGTCATGTTCACTGGCTTACAGGAACCGCAAGCACGGTCATGGTCGGCTGTGTGGAAGGAATTTTGGGACTAAGACCTGATATTGACGGTCTTCTCCTGTCGCCTTCAATCCCCTCAGGATGGAAATCATTTACAATGGAAAAAGTTTTCCGCGGATGCAAACTTAACATAAAAGTTAATAACAGTGAAGGAAAAGAATGCGGCTGCCGGAAACTGACAGTCAACGGAGAAGCGATGAAAGACAGTTATATTCCCGCTTCAATACTTAAATCGGAGAATGAAGTAGTGCTGGAAATGTAATTTGATTATATCTCTGCGTTCTCCGCGTCTGCGCGGGATTTATATGAGATTAATTAAAAGGAGATTTAAATGATATATAAAAAATTCGGAAACACAGGTGCGAAGGTTTCCGCTCTTGGTTTCGGCGCTATGCGGCTGCCAAGGATAGAAGGTACAAAAGATACAGACTACGATCTGGCAGTTCCGCTGATGCAGCAGGCTTTTGATATGGGAGTGAACTATGTCGATACCGCTCCGCTTTACTGCGAGAAACAAAGCGAAATCGCTGTCGGCAGGGCGCTTAAGGGATACCGCGACAAGGTTTATCTTTCAACAAAAAATCCAATCGAAGACAATGACGGGGATCACTGGATACAGCGGCTGGAAAAATCATTGAAACAGCTTGATGTTGACTATATAGACTTTTATCATTTTTGGGGCATCTCGCTGAAAAGTTTTGAAAGCTGGCAGGGTTTAAAATTCGGCCCAATGGAAGCGGCGCTAAAAGCAAAAGATCAGGGATTGATTAAGCATATTTCTTTTTCGTTTCATGACAGCGCGGAGAATTACAAAAAAATTGTTGATTCGGGATTCTTTGAATCGACTCTTGTTCAATACAACATGCTCGATCGCTCAAACGAAGAAAACATCGCTTACGCGAAATCAAAAGGACTCGGCACTGTGGTAATGGGGCCTGTCGGCGGCGGAAGGCTCGGAGCGCCGAGTGAAAAAATCCAAGGGCTGTTAAAAGACATGGGCAGCGCGAGAGTCAGCACCGCGGAAATGGCCATGCGCTTTGTTCTTGCGAATGAAAATGTGGATATCGCGTTATCCGGCATGGAAAATAAAAAGATGCTGACAGAAAATTTTGATGTCGCATCACGAACGGGACATCTGACGGAAGAAGAGCTTAAACACATTAAAGCCATGATGGAAGAAAACAAAAAACTCGCGCAGCTTTACTGCACCGGCTGCAATTACTGTAAACCATGCCCTGCGGGGATTGATATTCCTTACCTGTTTGAAATCATGAACAGACACCGCATTTATGGTCTGACTGAACACGCAAAAAAAGCGTATAACGAAGCGAGTAACGGCTTTAGCTGGATAAAAACAGCGGACGCGTCAAAGTGCACCGCCTGCGGAACGTGCGAAGGAAAATGTCCGCAGAAGCTTCCGATTATAAAGCAGTTAAAGGAAACGCATGAAACACTGTCCTGAAAGGTTTGGAAATTCAAAGAAGCTTCTCCCAAAAGCGCAACCTTCGTATTGAATAATGAAGAGTATCATACCCTTCGGTGACTGCGCTCGTTCGGTCATGCCCGAGTAAACTCGGTTCGTATCCAATGGATACGCCGACCCTCACTTCGCTTGTCAATCAAAGACGCGTGGATGGAGGCGCCATCTGTTCCATGCGCCTGTTTCTTCCAAAATCGCCTGGATTAGGCATATCGGGAAGATTCGGCATATTGCGAAAATCACCGGGATTGGGCATTTCGGGGAAATCAGGAAAATCGCGGGGATTAATGCCGAGATTGCCCCAGAGGCCGGAATCACCGGGATTGGTTCCTCCGCCAAATCCGCCTCTTCCCATCATGGTATTTCCCCCGCCAAGACTTGTGATAATACTGCCAGGTGTCACATCCGCCGTTTTCTGATCATTAATAAATACAGAATAAGTATTTCCGATAATAAAATCCGAAGATGTAAACGCTGACATCCTGAATGAGGTAAGAGCCGCGTAATTTAAGAGCACATTATTATTTGCGTCCCTCATTTCAATAATTGTCCCCGCTGGAAGCTGCTGATTATATGTAATATAAATAAACGGCTGGGTTGACCGCCCGGAAACATTTATTACGCTTCCGGCTGTGACAAGTTCTCCGCCTGTTATCAGAAATGTACCGTCACAATCAACCGCGCCTTCCATTCCCATGGACGGGCCGCTTACAAGCAATGTCCCGCCTTCAAGAAAGATATTGTTATTGGAGTCAATTCCGTCTCCCCTCGCGTAAATGTTAATTATCCCGCCTGTTATGCGCACATATATATCCGGATTTGCCGGACCGCGCATCATCGGCCTTCCGCGAAAATCCCTGACAGCGTTTCCGTCTCTTGCGTTTAATCCGTCGTCCCTTGCGTTAATGCTGAGGTTTCCTCCGGCTATAGTGACATTTAACCCTTCGATTCCTTCATAACAGTTTACGATATTGATTGCGCCGCCTGTTACAAGAACCGGCCCGTTTGAAGTTATGCCGTCATCCGCCGCGGAGATTTTTATTATTCCGCCGTTAATTATGACATTAGTTTCGCCCTGTATTCCGTCATCTCCGGCTCTAATGTCGAATACACCGTTGTTTATAGTTATATATCCGTATTCGGGATTTGAATCATTATTTGACTGAATACCGTCGCCTCCGGCAGTCAATGTAAATGTCCCGTCATTAATGATTACGCCGTCCCGTCCGCGAAGCGCGTCCCCGACAGCAGTTATATTGAATATTCCGCCGTTTATGGTAAGAAAATCCTGTGCGCGGATGCCGTGGTGATAATTGCCTGTAACATTCAATGTTCCGCCGCCTGAGATAATCAAATCATGCTGAACAAAAATTGCGGCATTATTTTCTTCGTCATTGTAAATGCCGTCAGATATATTATTAATTGTTCCGTCCGCCAGAATTAGCTCCACGCCAAGAGAACGCGGCGCAAAAATTGTCTGACCGCCGGGGTTATGAAGTGTTGCGCCGTCAAGTATTAACTGAACAAGATCTCTTCTGGAAGCGTCAATAAGAATCTGCCCTTCATGTTCACCGGAAAGGATATATCTCCCCCCGGCGGTAATACGCGCAATACCATCCGTAAATTCGATTTGTTTTGCGTTGATTGCTACGATCTCCTCGCGTGTTGACTGTGTATTTATAATACCGGCTGCATATGCTTTGCCGGTACAGCAGATCATCGTTATCAATACGCATAATAACAAAGCAATGAATTTAATTTTTTCGATTTTATTCATTTTATAACTCCTCTCCGTCGCGGTTTCGGCTTAACCTGATATTTAAATTACCGTTACGGCAGCGCAGTTCGTCAATAAACGACTTTGGCGTAAATGACGGTTTTAAACATACAATATACATCAATTCAAAAAGGCTTCCCATGTTTGTAGTTGTTACCGACTTTAATTCAGCGCTGCTAGTGTATTTGTCCAGAATATCATCAAAAAGCCCTTCATAATCAAGATTCTCGGGGATTTTTATTTTCAAAAAGCGGATGTTACCGTTATCTCCAAAAGATATTTTTGTTAATAACAACCATGCTCCTCCGACAAGCAGCAGAAATACAAAAGCATAAAAAATATAACCAAGTCCTGTTACAAAACCCAGAGCCATTGCGAAAAACAACGCGCCGATTTCCTTTGCGGTGCCCGGTATGGAACGGAACCGGATAAGGGAAAACGCTCCCGCTACAGCGATACCCACGCCGATGTTTCCGTTAACAAGCATTATGATAATCTGCACTATTGCAGGCAGCAGCACCAGTGTTAAAGCCATGCTCCGGCTGAATTTATTCCTGAACATATAAATTCCGGCGACCGCAAGCCCGAATATCAATGAGGATACTGTGCATATAGCCATGCTGTACAGGGTCGGAATCCCGTTTATTAAACTGCCGGAAAAGAAATCAAGCTGCATATCCTGTCTCCTTCAGGTTTTGACGATTAAGTATATGTTTGGTAAAACAAGTTCCGTATTTGGAAAAAGATACGGGAAAAACCTTGTTTTCACTTAACGAACCGGTAAGCCATAATGGAATTGAAGAAGCGGTTTTTATTTCCATTATTAAACAATTATTACTGAGAATTTGACATGCATCACCGGAACACGATCTCTTATGAACATCTGCTTCAGGATTAAATTCATCAAATGAACAGCAGCGAAAGAATATATCCCTGTCAAATGAAACACGAAGAGACTGATCATCAAGCCCGTTATAGGCGGTTCTTTTATAGGCGATATATACTTTTTCGCTGACTTCCCTGTTACTCAGAAAAAAGTTAATCTCCCTTGAGATTTGCGAACCTGCCTGCGATACAATTTCCCGGACACATTTATTTTTTATTTCGCCCAGAGAAAAAGCGATTCTGCGTTTATATACAATACCGTCATATTTCTTTTTCAGTTCCAGAAACCCCTGTGATTCCGGATTATAATCGCCGTAGAAGCGCAGCCGCAGTTTTTCTTTATATAGGGGCTTTTCTATTGATTCGCGGATAATATCCCAATTCTCCGTATCGTAATAAAGATTCTGTACAAGGTATTCGCCGCAGCGGTCAATTATCATATGCCGGGCAAGATTCTCCTGCAAAACAGCGCTCTGTTCATTTGTAATGATATATTTTTTTTCATGCCGTTTAAAAATACTTTGCATACAAATATTTAACCACAACTCTATAAGCATGTTACAATATAACAAAAATTTATATTTTTATTAAACAGCTTGCCTCTGTTTACCGCTGCCTGTACACTGTAACCATGAATGCGAATATCAGCCGAGAACAGGCGTGGGAGCTGCTTCTTCAGTATAATCAGGATCCCTTTCATCTCCGGCATGCCCTGACTGTGGAAGGTGTTATGAAGTGGTACGCATCGGATCAGGGCTTTAACGAGAACTCGGAATTCTGGAGTATAGCAGGGCTTCTTCATGATATTGATTTTGAGCAGTTCCCCGATCAGCACTGCGTTAAAGCCTGGGACCTGTTAAAAGCTGCCGGAATCAGCGAGGAATTGATTAAAGCAGTTTGCAGTCATGGATACGGTCTTACAGGCATAACCATAAAACCTGAACACCAAATGGAAAAAATTCTCTACGCTTCGGATGAACTTACAGGCCTTATATGGGCAGCCGCAATCATACGCCCTTCCAAAAGCGTAATGGATATGGAAATAAAATCCGTAAAAAAGAAATTTAAAACTCCCGCCTTCGCCGCAGGATGTTCACGCGAAGTCATAGAAAAAGGCGCAGCTCTTCTTGGATGGGAACTTGACACCCTTATCGAAAAAACAATCCTTGCAATGCGTTCCTGCGAGGCGGAAGTGAATGAAGCAGCGGTTCATTTCCCCAGGTAAAATACGAACTGGCAGCAAAGAAATATATTTGTTATAGTTATTTCATGAAAACAAATCATTGGGCTGATGAAGCTGCAGCAAAAATTATTTTTGAAAAAGGCGAAAAAGAACTCTACACATGCGCTTCCGGGATAACTCCGTCGGGGACGGTTCATTTAGGCAACTTCAGGGAGATTATTTCTGTTGAACTTGTTGTGCGCGCTCTTCGTGATATGGGGAAAAATGTGCGTTTTATTTATTCATGGGATGATTATGATGTGTTCCGCAAGGTCCCCGCAAATATGCCGAAACAGGAAGAGTTAAAAAACTGCCTGCGTCTCCCCATCACAATGGTTCCTGACCCCTGGGAAAGGGATTCCAGCTATGCACGTCATCATGAAGTTGAAGTTGAAAACGCGCTGCCAATCGTGGGAATTTATCCTGAATATTTATATCAGTCGCAGAGGTATCAATCTTCGTGTTATGCGCAAGGCATCCGCAGAGCGTTGGAAAAACGCGATGTACTCAAAAACATACTTGATAAATACCGCGATGAGGAACATAAAATCCAGGGAGAGTGGTGGCCTGTAAGCGTTTTCTGCGAAAAATGCAATAGAGACGAAACTGAAATTGAAGAATGGGACGGCGGCTGGGGTTTAAGCTATAACTGTAAATTGTGCGGGAACAAAGAGAAGCTTGATATACAAAAAGCAAAGGGTGTTAAACTGACATGGCGCGTTGACTGGCCAATGAGATGGGAGTACGAGAAGGTTGATTTTGAGCCTGCAGGAAAAGAACACCACAGTTCTGGAGGAAGTTTTGATACCGCAAAACATGTGTGCAAGGAAGTTTACAATTGGGATGCGCCCGTAACATTCCGCTATGATTTTATAGGCTTAAAAGGAACACCTGGTAAAATGTCAAGCTCAAAAGGACAGGTAGTCGATCTTCCTGAGGTGCTGAAGGTTTATACTCCGGAACTAACGCGTTATCTGTTTGCCGGTACAAGACCAAATACAGAGTTTACAATTTCATTTGATCTTGATGTTATAAAAATATATGAAGATTATGACAAGACTGAGCGTATTGCCTGGAAAATGGAAACAGCAAAAGATGAAGCGGCATATCAAAAAGAAAAGCGGATTTATGAATTATCACAGGCAGGCGCTGACGTGGAAATACCGTCTTTGGAAAGCGCGCAGACGGAGAAGCAAAAGCCATATCAGGTTCCATTCCGCCATTTATGCAATTTGATCCAAATTGCGGACGGCGATATTGACAAAGCTCTTACGGATTTATCCGGCTCTGTCAGCACTGTAAAAGATAAAGAATCGATAAAGCAGAATCTTCCGGCATTAAAAGCAAGGGCGCAATGCGCCAAATACTGGGTAGAAAACTGCGCTCCGGATGACTTTCGTTTCCGTCTGCTTCCTGCAGGAAGCAAGGCAGGGAGGACTCTTTCCGATACTGAAAAAAAAGCTGTAAGAATCCTGCGGGATGATGTTATTTGCAAGATTGAAGAATTTACAGACGATAAATCATGCGCTTCGGCCATATACGCGGCGGCAGAAAAAGCAGGCATTGACGGAAAAGCGCTTTTTAACGCGGCATATCAGGCATTGATAGGAAAAGATCAAGGACCGCGTCTTGCTAATTTTTTACGTACGATAAACATGGAAAGATTGCTTTTAATACTTAAGGATTATTAAGCGCAAAGACACAGAAGACCTGGATTGGATACTGCTGTTCAAAACTACGCTTGTTCCGAATCCCGGATGATCTCGGAACAGCCTCAACTAAGTATAAAAAGCGTTTCAATAGCCATTCCCGGTTCCCCGCTCCTTTTCCTTATTTATCGGAGGCAATCCCGGGAACTGATACAATTTTTGTTTTTCATCAACTGAAGGGACTTTTAGAACCTTAACATTATTTTTAAGCATAGAAGATTCAGCTTCTATTGGAATATCATCATTTGTGATAACACCAGTAAGTTTGTTAAATTGAATCAGATTATATGCTCCGCGGCGTTTAAATTTTGCAGCTTCAGTTAAGATGTAGACTTTATTAACGCATCTTACAAGTCCCATTACTGTTTCAACGCGGAGATAATCTCTGCCTGTAAATCCCTGATCCTGAATAAAACCATCAGCGCCTATAAATAACTTGTCAATAAAGAAATTCCTGGCATACTTTGTAACAATAGACCCGACCAATACCTGGGATTCCGGCTGGAAATATCCGCCAAGCATTATTATTTTAATGTTTCTGAAATTGCGGATAAAATTTGCAACAAACAGTGAATTAGTAATAATTGTGATATTTTTATGCATCGACGCCAGTTCTTCTGCCAGTAATGTACAGCATGAACCTGATTCAATCATCACTGTTTCGCCGTCTTCTACAATCTGCGCGGCAGATTTGGCTATTCTGCGTTTTATCGGATAACAAAACGCAATTCTTTTGCTTGTGTCATCAGCGCCTTCAAGGCTGGCGTAACCGTGATGCCGTTTTATAATACCTGATTTTTCAAGTTTATCCAAATCTTTTCTAAGTGTCACACGGGAAACATCCAATAATTCTGCAAGTATATTTACTTCTGCCTTATCGTTGTTCACCAGAAATTCCATAATTCTGACAACTCTGTCATTCATTGAGTCCCTCCAAATTAGCTAATTAGTGTCTGCTCATAATGCCGGTTGCTTTATAGACAGACACTGATTGGTGTTATTAATATAGTACCAATAATTATAAAATAGAAAATTTGCAGAAAACGTCAAGGGAATTCGTACTTAGCGTAGTTTAATATGCTCTCACTGCCGGTTTTTCTTCGCTTTTGCCGCAATATGTAATAAATACAGGTTCATTTCCGGCATTTATTACATTTTCAGAAGGCAAAGCGATCTTGTTTCCTGTAACAATATCGTGCAGAAGATGATCTGTTCCGGGCAGCTGTATGTTTATCTTTTTTATTCCCAATCCCTCTTTCCAGAGTACCAGTGCGCTTTTATCTTCTCCCTTAAACCAAAACGCGCGTATTGATCCTGGAAGGCCGTCTGTTAGCACATAACAAATTGTGTCAGGCATATATAAAGCGCATAAACGAAACGCCTCTGCCGCTTTGGATGTATAATCCCCGCGGCTTCGTACAAGGCCGAAAAAATCTTCTGAATCATCAGCGTCACGTTCCAGAGGATCAAACAGCTGGTACCACAAAACAAACTGAGATCCGGCGGCGGCAAGATGAGCGAAAGATTTAATTACCATTTCAGGGAATCTTTCTTCCTTGATTTTAGTCGGCAGCTTTCCGCCGGTGGGAAACCCCATCTCCGTTACCCAGATTTTGTCTTTAAAGCCGTATTCATCCACTATTTTAATAAATTTATCGTAAAGCCGTATTGAGCGCACTGCGTTCAGTTCGTACGGATGAAAAGCTATTCCGTCAACTTTTTCCATCGCGCCTGATTCAAAGAGACCTCTTATTAATTTTTCGGGCAGTCCGAAATATCCGCGGTTAAAAGCACCGGCAAGAAGAATCACATCGCTGTCAGCTTCCCTTACAGCGTCCGCCGCCTGCCGGGTCAGCTCATAAAATTCTACATCTGTTCCTGTCCAGAAACGTGAAGTATTAGGCTCATTCCAGATGCACCAAGCGTCTACCCTTCCCTTGAAATACTCCGCAGTCTTTCGGGCATAATTGCAGAATTCAGGGATTTTATCGGAAGGGATATATCTGCTCCTTTCGCCTTCTTCAAAAATCCAGTGAACATCATAAGCCAGCACCCCGATAACTTTTATATTGTCAGCCTGCGCGTTATCAACAAATGTTTCGTAACGCGAAAAATCCCACTGGCCCTGCTCGGGCTCTATGCTGCTCCAGTTAAATGTGTGAAGTATCCATTTGATGCCCATATGATTGATAAGATCGAACTCTTCTGCAGTATTTGTCATACCAGCATGAACAACCCCGGCAAAGTCCGCGGGGATATACCTGCCGTCAGGCAGAACATTAACAGGTTTTGAAGAACATGAACCAATTGGAAATAAAAGAAGCAGTAAAGCAATTAATAACGATAAATGTTTCACGTTATAATTCAAGCGACCTGCTTTCAATTTTTTCAAGAGCATATGACGCGAAATCCTCAGTCTTCATCGCGGGTAATTGCCTGCCGTCCCGAAGACGGATTGATACAGTGCCTTCATCAGCTTCCCTCTGGCCTGCGACAAGCATGTATGGAATCTTCCGAGTCTGGCAATTGCGTATCTTCGCGTTCATGCGGTCATCGTTCAATTCCGCCGTTACGCGCAAGCCGCATGCCTTTAATTCCGCGGCAGTCTTTTTCGCGTAATCGCTGAACACTTCCGAGACGGGAATTACAGCCGCCTGTTCGGGAGCAATCCAGACAGGGAACGCGCCGCCGAAGTGCTCAATTAGAACACCGAAGAAACGTTCAAAGCTGCCCAAAAGAGCGCGGTGAATCATGTACGGACGTTTGTGCTGACCGTCAGTATCAACATAGGTGAGGTTAAAAAGTTCAGGCTCGTTAAAATCGAATTGAATGGTAGACATCTGCCATTCGCGTCCAAGCGCATCTTTTATTTTAAGATCGATCTTGGGGCCGTAGAAAGCGCCGCCTCCTTCGTCCATTTCGTAGGGAAGGCCTTCCGCGTCAATCGCCCTGCGAAGGCTCTCCAGCGCGTCGTCCCATTTTTTCTGCTCGCCGACGCTGCCTTCTGGTTTTGTGGCAAGGTACGCCTTGATGTCCTTAAAGCCGAAAACCTTCCAAATACTTAAACTGAAGCGCAGCACTTCTCGAATCTCGCCTTCCATCTGTTCGGGCGTGCAGATTATATGCGCGTCATCCTGGGTAAAACCGCGTACGCGCAGAAGACCGTGCAAAACGCCTGAGCGCTCGTATCGGTATACGGTTCCGAGCTCCGCCCACCGCAGCGGCAGGTCGCGGTAGGAATGTCCCTTGTTATTGTAGATTAAAAGGTGAAAAGGACAGTTCATCGGCTTGATATAATAATTCTGCTCATCAATCTTCATCGGGCTGTACATGTTTTCCTTGTAAAAGCCGAGGTGTCCCGATGTTTCCCACAGCCAGCTTTTGCCGATATGGGGCGTATAAAGTATCTCGTAGCCATTGCGGTAATGTTCCTTGCGCCAGAAATCCTCGATGGCGACCCTCATCCTGCCGCCGTTGGGATGCCAGTAAATAAGTCCCGCTCCGGCTTCCTCGTGGATTGAATATAAATCCATCTCTTTGCCGACCCTGCGGTGATCCCTCTTTTCAATTTCTTCCAGAAAGGCAAGATGAGCTTTAAGGTCTTTGGGATTTTCCCATGCTGTTCCATAAACGCGGGTGAGCATCGCCCTTTTCTCATCGCCTCTCCAGTAGGCACCGGCGATACTTTGCAGCTTAAAAGCCGCGGAGTTTATCTCCCTCGTATTGGCAACATGCGGCCCCCTGCAAAGGTCGGCCCATTGAACAGCACCGTCAGTACTGCGGTTTTCGTAGATTGTTATCTCCTCCATAGGAGGAAGTTCGTTAATTAATTCGGTTTTAAATTGTTCAGCCGCAAAACGTGTCAAGGCTTCGTTTCGGCTCATTGTCACTTTAATAAAATCATGGCGGCTGTCGATGATTTTCTTCATTTCGACTTCGATAACGGCAAGGTCATCGGATGTTATGGGGCGCGGCAGTAAAAAGTCATAAAAAAAACCGTTTTCAACGGCAGGACCTATTGCGGTCTTTGTTCCTGGAAAAAGTTTTACAACCGCCTGCGCCATAACATGACTGACCGAGTGGCGGATCACTGCCAGCCTTTGGCTGGCTGCCAGCTTTTCGCTTTGATTGTTTTCTGACATGCCGGGAATGGTAACAGGTTTTTTAATAAAAGTCCAGAATGGCTTAAACGGCCTAAAGATGGATTTGGGCGGCTAAAGCTGTTTTTGTAAACTGTTCTTTTTCAGTCATGCAAAACAGCGTTTTCAACCCATATATAGGGAAGCTTTCTTGTGAAGTAGCCGCTTGCAAAACTCGGTTAGTGCGAACCTTTGGTTCGATGCTGCGGTTAATCCTTATTTATGGAGATTTTTATGTGCGTTAATACAAAACACAAAGCCAGCGTTTTCTCGACTCTTTTCAGCGATCCGGAAACATTGAGAGAACTGTACTCAGCTATAGAAGGCGTTGATATTCCAAAGGACGCTGTTATCTGCATTAACACTTTATCTGATGTCCTTTTCATGGGACAGCTAAACGATGTATCGTTTACAATAAATGACCAGCTTGTAGTATTAATAGAGCACCAGTCAACGATTAATAATAACATCCCGATTAGGATGCTTATGTATATCGGACGTGTATACGAGAAAATAATTGAAAGGGAGAGACTTTACCAAAAGAAACTTGTAAAAATACCCGCTCCTGAGTTTATAGTTCTTTACAACGGAGTAGATCAATTTCCCGATTATAAGAAACTCAGTCTTTCTGACGCCTTCATGAATATTAAAGGACAATCAATTGAGTCACTGGAACTGGTAGCGCATGTCTATAACATTAACCATGGGCGTAATCCGCAGATGCTTGAAAGAAGCAGAAACCTCGACGGTTACAGTATCTTCATCGCCAAGATACGGGAGTACCGAAAAGAATTATCGCTTGAAGAATCTGTAAAAGCCGCGATAAAATACTGTATAGGCAATGATGTACTCGTACAGTTTCTAAAGGACAATTCTTCGGAGGTAATCAATATGTTGACAGAAGAACCCAGCATGGAAGAGATAATCGAAATAAGGTTTCAGGAAGCACTTGAGGAAATACGCGAGGAAGGCCGCGAAGAAACTGCGCGTAATCTTATTAGAATGGGAATGCCTATCAATGATATTGCAATGGCAACTGAGCTCTCTGTTGAAAGAGTCAGCTCTCTAGTGTCCTGTAATATTCAAATGACACAATGAAAGTTAAGTTAATTCCTTATGCAATAAGGAATTAACGCGTATTGTTATATTGATAACCGAATATTACAGGACACAAGCATCAGGATAAAACATCATCCGGCAGCTCTTTAAAAAGGCGCGTAACATGTTTACAGTTCCATTAATTCCTGTCTGTCTTTAGTTCCGGTCTTGTAGTAAACATTACTGATATGATTTTCTATAGTGCGGATACTCAACCTGAGTTCGATTGCGATTTGTTTGTTGGTCTTATTTCTTTTTATCAGATTAATGATTTGCATTTCACGTTTGGTAAATATAGATTTCTCCGCTGAGGATGCTGTCGATTGCCTGCAGTAATTCGGTCTCGTTGCTCAATCAGAGCCGACAGAGCGTTACGCTTTTAGTCTTATATATATGCTTTGTTGCTCGCTTTATGATGCATCCGCTGATTACGCTTCAGATCTGCGCCCTTAGATGAACATATGTGTCATGAGACTTTACTTGAGTTCGAGCATATAGCAGAGTCAGTTTGGACCATTTGGCTCGCCCATTAATATTAGTGTTGTCCGATAACTTCGGTTATTAAACAACTTCATTAAAGAGCGCACCCCTTAAAGAAGGGTTTATGCGAGTTACACGCGGTTTTTATCCCAAATGTCCTTCGCTTCCCTTGCTCTCCTTGTTATCTCCTTCCAGTTCTGCGCGCTTATCAGTTCCTTTGTTGCTATCCAGCTTCCGCCGACTGCAAGCACCGGAGCGAAACCGGCGTAACTTGCGAGGTTATCGGCGGTGACGCCTCCCAGCGGGATATATTTAATGCCCAGATGATTGTAGGGGCCGTTAATGCTTTTAAGGTACTTAAGCCCTCCCATGCTTTCAACAGGGAATAATTTAACAGTACGGCAGCAAAGAGAGACTGCCAGCTCCAGTTCGCTTGGTGTCGCTATCCCGGGGGCGAAGGGTAAGTCCGCCTCTATTGCTTCCTTTACTATACCGACGTTTATGCCCGGAGAAACGGCAAAACGCACGCCTTTTATTTTCTTTACACTTTGCGCCTGTCCAGGTTCGATAACAGTCCCGATCCCTATGTACATTTGCGGCAGTTCGTCCGCGATCAGCGAAATTGACGGGAAAGCCGCTTTAGTGCGCAGCGCAAGCTCAATTACGGTAATGCCCCCGTCAAGAAGAGCTTTGGCAAGCGGTACCGCGCTGCTTTCCGATTCTATTTCCAAAACCGCGATGATTCCCTGCTTCGCGATTTCATCCTGGACTTCCTTTGGCATTGTTAATTTCATAACTTCTCCCTGCAATATATGGAACCAGTATATATTTTTTGATATAGTTATAACAGCTATGTGGCGTGTACAGCTTCACAAAATTAATTATGACGAAAGGGAATATCAAGCGGTCAAGGAAGTGCTTGATTCAGGCTGGCTTACAATCAGCTCAAAGACTTATGCCTTTGAAGCCGCTTTTTCTGATTTCCTTGGAAACGGCGCGAAAAGCCTCGCTGTTGCAAACTGTACGGCGGCTCTGCACATGGCGCTTTTGGCATGCGGCATCGGAAAAGGAGATGAGGTTATAACGCCCGCCCTTACATTTATCGCCGATCAGAATGTTACCCAAATGACCGGGGCGGAAAATGTTCTGTCTGACATTACGTCGATGGAAGACTGGTCCGCTGACCCCGATGACATTGAAGCGCACATAACAGAAAAAACTAAAGCCGTTATGATTGTCCACTATGCAGGCTTTGCATGTGATATGGAGCGCATTACCGGCGTTTGCGCCAGGCACGGGCTTCTTCTTGTTGAGGACTGCGCTCATACTCCCGGAGCCGACTATTGCGGGCGGCCTCTCGGTACGTTCGGCGATATATCCGCTTTCAGTTTCTTCGCGAACAAGAACATAGCGGTCGGCGAAGGCGGCATGGTAGTAACGCGCGGCGATGAACTGTATGAAAAGCTGAAACACCTCCGTTCTCACGGTATGTCTGTTCAATCCTTTGACCGCTATAAAGGAAGGGCGGTATCTTACGATGTTGTGTCCGCCGGTTTTAATTACCGTCTAACAGAAACCAATTCCGCCATCGGGCTTGTTCAACTGGCGAAACTCAGCGAAGCAAATGAAAAAAGAAGGATACTGGTTGAACATTACTACAGACGGCTGGACGGACACCCGCTAATCTCAATACCTTTCAGGCGCTTTACGCGCGGAAAGGCAAACTTCCATATAATGCCGGTATTGCTTTCCGGTAAAGCAGACAGAGCTTCAGTAATTGAATTAATGAAGCAGGAAGGAATACAGACAAGCATCCATTATCCCGCGGTTCGCGGGTTTAGTGCGTACAGGGATATAATTAATCCCGCGCCGAAAGCGGAATATGTCAGCGATCATGAGCTTACATTGCCGCTTTATCCTGACATGACAATCGAACAAGTTGATATTGTGTGTGATGCGCTGATAAACAGCTGCAGTTAGGGCAATGTCTTGGCAGAATCATTGCTTTGTCTTGAAAATGCCTTAATAAGCAGATATATTGTAGTAATATACGTATAAAAGGGCGCTTAATGATCGTTTCCATAAAAAATCTCCATAAAGTATATCCAATGGGTAAGTTTGAAGTGCAGGCGCTTAAGGGCGTAAGCCTTGATATTACCGAAGGTGAGTTTTTGTCAATAGCGGGGCCTTCCGGTTCCGGCAAGACCACATTGATGAATATCATCGGATTAATTGACAGTTTTAACGAAGGAAGCCTTATTCTTGACGGCCATGAGATTAAACGGCAGAACCGCAGGGAACTTGCGCGGATTAGGCGCGAGCTTCTTGGGTATGTGTTTCAGTCATTTAACCTGTTGCCTGTTTTAAATGTTTATGAAAACGTGGAACTTCCCCTTATTATTTCCGGAAAAGGCGGTAATAAATCAAAACGTAAAGAAAAGGTGAATTATCTCCTTGAGGAAGTCGGACTGTCGGATCGGCATAAACATGTTCCAGCGGAGCTTTCGGGGGGTCAGCAGCAGCGTGTCGCGATTGCGCGCGCTCTCGTTACAAGCCCTAGGATTGTTATCGCGGATGAGCCTACCGCCAACCTTGACTCGGAAACCGGCGAGATTGTTTTAAACCTGATGAAAAAAATTAATCATAATGAGAAAACCACCTTTATATTTTCTACGCATGATCCTGATATCTGGAAAATGGCGGATCATATTGTTTTCCTTCAGGATGGACTTGTTAAATCAGAGTACACAGTAAACGCTGTGAACACTTCTTTAGATGTGCAGAGGTAGCGATGGTCTTTTTTCTGGCTCTTCGCAACATTGTAAAAAACAAAAAGAACAACGCGATTGTAATCCTTCTTATTACCGTAATTGTTTTCATCTTTTTTATGGGAAACAGCATGATAGAAAGATCCAACTTAAGCCTTCATGATGCTTTTATAAAAAGCCTTACCGGCGATGTAATGATTCAGAAAAAAGCTGATGTGAGCATGAATCTTTTCGGCGCAAACACGCCTGTTATCGACGAGTTTTTTATTATTCCGGTATTTCCCGCTTATGACACAGTAATGGAGATAGTCCGCGCCGAAAGCGGAATAGCAGGAATAACAAGCCAGGTGTCTGGAAAAGCCTATCTTGATTTATTGGGAGTCCGATCTCCGGCTTTGCTTTGCGGAGTGGATGCGTCCACTTATTTTTCCGTGTTTCCAGGCGTTATTCTTGAAGAAGGACGCATGTTATACGAAAGCGAATACGGCGCCATGATCACTTCCGATCGCGCACGGAGAATACAGGGGGAAACCGGCATATACCCGAGGATCGGAGATCCTCTTCTTTTTACATCAGGAAGCGATTTTGGTTTTAAAATAAGGGAAGTCCCTCTTGTCGGTATTTTTAGTTATCAGAATCCCGGCTTGTTTATGAACGAGATTATCATTATTGATCCCCAAACAGCAAGAGTACTGAACTCAATTCAGGTCGCTGCGCCGCAGGAAACAAGCTACAGCAATACGCAGCATGAAGCGGCGCAGCTTTTATCATTGGACATCGATGATATATTTAGCATGGAATCCTCTTTTTTTCAGCGGGATGATGAAGAAGATTTTTCTGTTGATTTTCTGATTGGCTGGTTAGCTGAATCCCCTTCCGCTGGTGATATTAATCTGGCAGGCGGCGACTGGAATTTTATCATCATTGATCTTGAGGATAATGTTTCGCCGGCATCGTTTATAAGATCCATTAATAAAAAAATTGAACCCTACGGCGTTACCGCTGTTGATTGGCGGACTTCTGTAGGAACTTCGGCGATTTTGCTTTTACTGGTTCAGGTCTTATTTAACGCCGGAATGCTGCTTATATGCGCTACCGGCGTAATAACTGTAATTAATATACTATTAATTTCTGTTTTCAGGAGAACAAGGGAAATCGGCACACTACGAGCAATAGGTTCTTCTGACCTTTACATCAGTTCTCTTGTTCTTCAGGAAAATATTATTTTATCGGTTTTTTCCGGCGCTGCCGGAATAGGTATAGGCTTTCTTTTTATAAAATGGATTAACGCACTGGCTTTCAGCATCCCTAATGAATTGATTGCCTCTTTTTTAGGCGGGCAGATACTGACTCTTGATTTTATTCCGAAGGTTGCGGCTGTTTCGTTTTTTTTGGCCGTAATTCTGGGAATTGTCGTGTCAATTTATCCGATTAATGTTACCCTTCGGATTGAGCCTGTGGAAGCGGTGAGGCAGGGATAATATGGAAAAAGTCTTAATGCTATTCAGGCTTGGCGCTAAATATCTTTACCGTTACAGACGCCGTTACGGTTTCCTGTTAATAGCCCTGGTGTTTTGTTTCGCGGTTGTTTCTTTTATTACTTCAACTAAAGATGGAATGTACGATAATGTTTATATCACCGCTCAATCGCATTATGCGGGAGACATTATCGCTGTCGGATACGGCAGATATTTTCAGATGCAATCTCCCGTAATCTCCTCGATAATGGAAGCGGTTAGTTTATCCGGAATCAGTCCAAAGTATACAGTAATGAGAACTCTTTACTACAATAGAGGTGTTATTTATTTTAACGGAAACGCGCTCACATTAAAATATGTAATCGGCAGCGATTGGGAAAATGAAGAGCGTTTATTTTCCAGAATGGATTTTTCTTTTCCTGTAAAGTCTTTTTTGGATGACGATAGCATCATTCTTTCATCTCCGGTCGCCGAGCAATTGGGAGCGGCAGTCGGAGACAGTATTATTCTGGAAACAAATGAAAACCGGCAAAAAAATACCGGCCGGTTCATTGTTAAAGGCATTGTTAATGACGCTTCGATATTCGGTTATTATAAAGTATATATTTCCAGATTAAGCCTTAACCGATTGTTACTTTACAATGATGCTGATTGTTCTGCTATTGGGTTCTTTTTTGAGAATCCTTCGGCTGCTGAAAGAAATCGCAGAATATTACAGAGTATACTTTCTGATAAATTAGACATCGGACCCCTGGTTTACGACAGGGATGGATTGGACAGAGGACCGGGCGATAAAGTCTATCTTCTTACATTGCCGGTTAATTTATCGGATGTTTCCGATTTACTGGATGCGATGAATTTGATTACATACTTTCTTTACAGTCTGATGCTTATAATTATTTTTGCAAGCGCGTCTGTAACATATCGCCTGATACTTCATGAGCGGGCAAAGGAAATGGGTATTATGAGAGCCATTGGTTTTTTGAGTGGTGATTTAAGGGCGGTTCTCTGGACTGAAATCATTATTCTTGGTATTATATCTCTGCTGGCAGGATTTTTATTCGCTTTGATTTTAAATGTTATAGCTTCGTTTATTTCGTTTTCATGGTTTCCCAGTTTTGAAATATTTTTAAAGAACGGAAAGCTTTCGCCGTTATATTTACCGAATACAATTATAATAAATATAATATCTACATTGTTAATTCTTGCGGCAGCGGCTGTACTTCCTTCGTTACGCGCTTCAAAAAAGAAACTGCCGTCTCTTTTATCTGGAGAACCATTATGAAAAAGATAATATTCATTATTTTATCATGCTTTATTATATTAACAGAGCTTTGGGCGCAAACGCGAATGTCAAACCCGGATCAGGAATTGCTAACAAGAGTTGATGCGACAGTAAGCTATTTAAACACTGATTTTCAGGCGGAGTATGTCATTGTTCAGGACAGACCTGGGCAATCGCGTTCTACTACTGTCGCGGGTGTTTTTCGCCGCGATTCGCGGGAACAATATGTAATCATCATTATGGAACCGTTAATCAGCAGAGGACAAGGTTATCTTAAGGAAGGAAATACCCTCTGGTTTTATGATCCGGAAAGCCGCAGATTCAACACTACAAGCAGTTCCAGCCGTTTTCAGAATACTAATGCAAGAAACTCTGATTTTACCAGATCTACTCTTGCGCAGGATTACAGGGTGGTTTCCGGTTTTAATGAACAATTAGGCCGTTTCAACTGCAGGGTATTAAACCTTGAGGCTGTAACAAATGAAGTTGAATATCCCATAATGAAGGTGTGGATTAGCACAGATGACAATTTATTACGCAAAGCAGAAGATTACAGTCTTTCGGGACAACTTCTTAGGACAACAGTGATTGCAGATTATTATCAGATTGACACCCGTTATGTTCCAAGGCAGCTTATGTATGTTGAAACGTTGAGAGGCGCTACAATAAACGGTGTTTTCGTCAATGAACGCACTCAAATAACCATTAACAGACCTTCGTTCAGCAGAATAGCAGATTCAGTCTTCTCTCAAACCTTTTTGGAATCTGTAAGCAGATGAAGAAATTGTTTTTTTTTATTTTTTTACTGGGTTTCTCGTTCGTTTTTGTCTCAACTCAGAATGTTGACTTAATTGATATAGATTTTGATTCTATTGATTCAATTTTTGGTGAGCCGTCTGCTGAAACTCCCGCGCAGGAAGAAACACCGAAAACAGAAACTGTTTCGGTTGTTCAGAGTTTAAGAAGGCGCGGGCTTGAATTTGATTTTTCCTATGCATTCAGGGGAACGGTTAACCCGGGGTGGGTTGATTATTATCCATGGGAACAAAACTCAAGCGGAAATTTTACATGGGCACCGGCGATAAAAATGAGTTCTGCGATCGGAATAAATGCAAGAATTTCCGATGCTTTCCGCGTCCAAAGCGTTATTAATTTTGCTATTCCAGGTACATTTCCATATATCAGCCTGGGTAATTTCTTTTTTGATTATAATTTTCTGGATAAAGTTTTTCTTCGCGCAGGAAAAGCAGAACAAAAATGGGGAATTTCAACTAATTTCAGTTTCACAAATTTGTTATCGCGTATTCCAGACAACGGACCTTCCGGTCCTTCATATTTAATTAGGCTTGATGTGCCTGTTGGAGTTGGCGGCCTTCAGCTTTTAGCTCAAACAAGATCAGATATTGCCGCAGGTAAAAATCTCAGTATAGATTCAATTGGATTTGGAGGGAAATACAATCTTGCTTTACAATGGGCTGATTTTAATTTTGGCGCTTTTTACCAGAAGGAAATGGCTACGCGCGCATTTTTGTCCGTGAAAACCACTCTTTGGGATTTTGAAGTTTATAATGAGTGGCTTGCCGCTTTTAACACACATACCGATAAAGAAGTCAGTTTTGCCTTTAATCTTGGTTTTCTCAGATCCTTTATTAATAATAAACTTGATGTAAACGCTGAATTTTTCTATAACAGAGAAGGAAGATCGTTACTTTTTAAACCTGAAACAGATTATGAATTAATCGGAACAACCCCGTTTCTTGGCGGAATTAATGCGGCAGTTAATCTGCTATACCGGTTTGACGGATGGGGGAACCTACGTTTATTCACAAGATTTCTTTACGGCGATGATTCATTCAGCATTGTTCCAGGTATCAGAATAACTCCTTTTCAGAATTTGGAAATATATTTCGCGCTTCCAATGGCATTTGGCAACGGTTATTATAAAACAGCTTTTAAAGATGCAAGGAATGATATAAAACCTTTCAGCATTATGTTGTATGTCACATTAAGCGGCAATGTCCGCGCCAGTTACTATTATTAATAAAAAAGCCTCCGGATTTACCGGAGGCTTAATAATATTTGCTGCTTATTAAAGTCCCAACAGGTAGCTGTTCAATACATTCTCAAGATATTCCTGCTTGCCGCTTGTTATACCGGTTTTTCCATAACCGGCGTCTGTTCCGATTTTCGAAAGCTGTTCAAGTGTCAGCTCGCCTTTTGTAAATTTGACCCCGTCGCCTGAGTCAAATGACGCGTAACGATCTTTTACAAAGTCCGGAATAACCTTGTCGTCGATAATGCGCTGGGCGACCTGTAAACCGACAGCGAATGTATCCATGCCGCCGACATGTGCGATAAAAAGATCAGCAGGGTCAATTGAATTACGGCGTATTTTGGAATCAAAGTTAAGGCCGCCTGTTGTAAAACCGCCGATTTTTAAAATTGTGTACATGGCTAAAGCGGTTTCATAATAGCTCATCGGGAACTGGTCTGTGTCCCAGCCGTTAATAAAGTCGCCACGGTTTGCGTCTACAGATCCGAAGAAACCGGCTGCGGCAGCTGTTTCAAGTTCATGGAAAAAATCATGACCTGCAAGCTCAGCGTGATTTGCTTCAATATTCATGCGGAAATCCTTATCAAGACCATAGTTGCGCAAGAATCCAATAACTGTTTCTGTGTCAAAATCATATTGATGTTTTGTCGGTTCCATCGGTTTCGGCTCAATATAAAACACACCTTTAAATCCCTGTTTGCGGGCATAATCACGCGCCATTGTAAGAAATCTGGCAAGGTTGTCTTTTTCCCTTTTTAGGTCTGTGTTAAGTAAGCTCATGTATCCTTCACGGCCGCCCCAGAAAGTGTAGCCCGCTCCTCCAAGCTCTATTGTGGCGTCAATCGCGGCTTTTACCTGTGTAGCGGCGAGCGCTACTACTCCAAACTCGGGATTGGTCGCGGCTCCGTTCATAAAGCGCGGGCTACTGAAAACATTCGCGGTTCCCCAAAGAAGTTTAACGCCAGTTTGAGCCTGGAGGTTTTTCGCTTTCGCGGTTAATGTCATCAGGTTTTTTTCGCTCTCCGCCGGAGTTGCGCCTTCCGGAGCCATGTCCCTGTCGTGAAACGCGTAGTATTCTGCGCCAATTTTTGTGATGAACTCAAAGGCTGCGTCCATTTTCTTTTCGGCCGCGTCCATCGGGTTTTTTGCGTCTACATTCCATGGGAAAATGTGCGTACCGGAACCGAAAGGATCCGCGCCGTCCGCACAAAAACTGTGCCAATATGCAATAGCGAAGCGAAGATGATCCTTCATCTTTTTCCCGCCGATTACTTTATCAGCGTCGTAATACTTGAATGCCAAGGGATTTTTACTTTTAGGTCCTTCGTATTTAATCTTCTGGATACCGGGGAAATACTCTTTCGCCCCTACGTAACAATTTGCCATAGTCAGCCTCCATATGTTATTTAAAACCTCAACCGGGTTTTATCTGTATAAAGGGCTTAATGCCCCAAGATACTTTGAATATACAGCGTATGCCTCATTATATTTATCAACGCTCTTTTTATCCGGTTTTATCGCCGCGCCCAGCGTGACATGCTTGTCTGCCAGACCCTCAATGGAAGTCTTTTTCCCTTCATGATTTTCAAGACACCACAGCGCCTGAATCGCACCTCCCATCGCGGCGGCTTCCGAGCCTTCAAGAATGCGCACAGGAACATTTGTAACGTTGGCTGCAATGCTCTGCCAGATTGCGCTTTTCGCTCCTCCGCCTGTCAGGCGGATTTCTTTAGGTTTAAAACCGAGCGATTTAAAACCATCAAGGCCGATCCTCATCCCGAAGATTGCCGATTCCAAAGACGCGCGGGCAAGGTTCTGTTTATTAAAATTTGCGGCGGTAATTCCGTTAATGCTCGCTCTTCCATTCGGAAGATTGGGTGTTCTCTCTCCGTTAAAAAACGGAAGAACAGCGATGCCGTCCGCGCCGATCGGAGATTTCGCGGCTTCCGCATCGAAGGATTTAACATCAAATCCCAGAAGGCTGCGCATCTCTTCGCTTGCTACGGTACAGTTCATTGTACAGAGAAGAGGCAGCCAGCCTCCTGAAGAAGAACAAAAGGCGGCAAGATCCCCTGACGGATCAACTACAGGTTTTTTGGAAAAACCAAAAAGTGTGCCTGATGTGCCAAGGCTCATCGTTAAAAATCCGTCGCGGACAGCGCCTGTGCCGATCGCGCTCATCATGTTATCGCCGCCTCCTGAAGAAACCAATGTCCCTTCAAGCAAACCATAAATTTCTGCCGCTTCCCTGTTAACAACTCCTGCTGCTTTCTCGGAAGACGCGAGTTGTGGAAGATAACTTTCAACATCTGCTGAAATATATTTACAGACTTCAGATGACCATTTGCGTTCTCTTACATCAAAGAGAGCTGTTCCCGAAGCGTCGCCGTACTCCGCCCAATACTCTCCTGTTAAAAGGAAATTGATGTAGTTGTGTGGAAGAAGGATATGCCGTAATTTTTTAAAGAGAGACGGCTTGTGTTCTTTTAGCCACAGGACTTTTGGTGCAGTATAACCAGGACGCATGGGAAGCCCTGTTTTTTCGATAAGTTTTATTTCGCCTCCGGCCGCTTTTGTTATTTCCTCGCATTCATTGGCTGTTGAAGTATCGCACCACAATTTAACATTGTATACAGGTTTTCCATTTTCATCCAACGGAACAAATCCGTGCTGCTGCCCTGAAACGCCGATTGCCGCAATTGTCGATTTGGTTTTTTTATCGATCTTATCAAAACATTTTTTTAATACATCATCATACCACTCGGTTTTCTGCTCTCTTGTTCCGTCATTTTCAACGATTATCTCCACCGGAAACGAAGATTGAGCGATAATTTTTGTTTTTTCAAAATCATAAATTATCAGTTTACAGCTTTGGGTTCCAAGATCAATTCCGCAAACAGTCTGCATACACTGCTCCTCCTAATGGTTCCACACATTATATTGCAGTATGTATCAATTGTCTACTTTTTTACCTTTAACTTGATATGCTATTTGATTTTCTTTATACTAAGGTGCGTAAAGTCGAGGAAAACATGGCAAGGAAAGGAAAAATTACAATTGATCGCGAGATGTGTAAAGGATGCTATTTATGTATTCGTGCATGTCCGTTAAAAATACTGGAAGCAGAAACCGTGATGAATTCATCAGGCTCATATCCTGTAAAAGCCGTAGACGCAGAAAAATGCATCGCATGCGGCAACTGCTACGAAGTCTGTCCCGATGTCTGCATCGAGGTTTTTGAGCTGGGGGATAAATGAGCGAAAAAGTTTTAATGAAAGGAAACGACGCAATCGCAGAGGCCGCAATAAGAGCTGGCTGCGGCGCGTATTTTGGATATCCGATAACTCCTCAGAATGAAATACCTGCCTATATGGCAAAACACATGCTCTCCCGCGGGAGGATTTTCATCCAGGCAGAAAGCGAAACAGCTGCAATTATCATGGTTTACGGAGCTGCCTGCGCAGGAGTAAGAGCTATGACAAGTTCTTCCAGCCCGGGAATTAGTCTTAAGCAGGAAGGAATTTCTTATGCTGCAGGTGCAGATGTACCGCTGGTAATTGCAAATATATGCCGAGGCGGACCGGGACTTGGCAATATTGCTCCTGCTCAAAGCGATTATTTTCAATCAACACGCGGCGGCGGTCATGGTGATTACAAGTGTATTGTACTTGCGCCGAAGAGTGTACAGGAATGTGCGGATTTGACCTATCTCGCATTTGATCTGGCCGATAAATACCGTCTTCCTGTAATCCTTCATGCCGACGGAATGATCGGACAGATGATGGAAAGCTGCATACTGCCTCCTGATAAAAAAGCTTCCAAATATGAATGGTCGGCAGGAGGCTGCGCCGAAAGACACGGTAAAGAAGCGGTACACATCACATCAATTGAACTTGTACCTGAATTACTTGAGGCTAAAACAAAGCAGCGTTTTATTCGTTATAAGACAATAGAAAAATCTGAGATACGCTTTGAAGAAACTGATTGTTCGTGCGCTGATCTTGTTATGGTAGCTTACGGCACTTGCGCAAGAGTTTGCCTCGGTGCGCAGAAACATGCTAAAAAAGAAGGTATTAAACTTGGCATTTTCAGGCCTGTTACATTATGGCCTTTCCCTTATGAACAGCTGGGAAATAAAATTTGCTGCCCTGTTTTAACAGTGGAAATGTCTGAAGGACAACTGGTTGAAGATGTAAAGCTTTCCGCATATTACGTAAAATCACAGTTTGATATTCATCTTTTGGCTCATTCGGGCGGTGTGATTCCCACCGAAGAAGAAGTGTTTGCGAAAGTAAAGGATATATTAAAAAAATGAAAAAGATATCGGGATACCCGAAATGCTTAAAAAAAATTCAAACAAAGTACTGCGGCGGCTGCGGACATGGGATAATTCACCGTATAATTTGCGAAGTCATTGATGAAATGAATCTTCGGGATAGAACAGTAATTACCCATCCTGTAGGCTGTTCAATTTGGGCAGATTTATATTTTGATTTCGATTCTGTACAGCCGCCGCACGGACGCACTCCCGCTGCAGCAACCGGCATAAAACGCGTTCATCCTGATCATCTTGTTATCTGTTATCAGGGAGACGGTGATATGGCAGCAATTGGAACTGCGGAAATGATTCACGCTGCCAACAGAGCAGAAAAGTTTACAACAATCTTTGTTAACAACGCTATTTATGGAATGACAGGCGGACAGATGGCACCTACTACATTAATTGGTCAAAAAGCAGCGACTGCTCCTAATGGCCGGGACGCGGACACTGCCGGAATGGGCTACCCGATTAGGGTTGCGGAGCTTCTTGCAACTCTGGATGGAACACGCTATCTGGCAAGAGGAGCTGTAAATAATGCCGCTAATATCCGCAAAACAAGACAGTACATTAAAAAAGCGTTTGAAGCGCAGATGGCCGGAATCGGAAACACAATGGTTGAAATTCTCTCTCCCTGTCCCACTAACTGGACAATGGAACCTATACAGGCAGTTGAATGGCTGGAAAAAAACATGATACCTGTATTTCCTTTAGGCGAAGTAAAGAATAATTTAAACTCTGATATCAATACTAAGCTCCCTGCACCGCATTCAACAGGAGGTTCCAAATGACAGAAAAATCATTTTTTGCAGGATTCGGCGGGCAGGGGATCATCTCTCTAGGTCAGCTATGGGTTTATTTTGCCATGAAGGAAGGGAAAAATGTTACTTTCTTCCCGTTTTATGGCGCTGAAAAACGAGGCGGTATCGCCAGAGCGAGTGTAATCATTTCTGATGAAGAAATTGCAAGCCCTCTTGTTACTACTCCAGATTCAGCCTTGGTAATGAATATTGATTCGCTTCCCCTATGCGAGAAAATTTTAAAAACCAATGGTTTAATATTAATAAATTCAACTCTGGTAAAGGAAAACCCTGTACGAAATGACCTAAAAGTTATTAAATTTGAAGCATCAGGTATTGCTGAACAGGTTGGAAATGTGCTTTTTGCCAACATGGTGGCATTTGGCGCTATGGCAAAGCTAACAAAAGCATTAAAATTTGCCGACATTGAAGGTATATTGAAAAGGTTTTTTTCAGCTGATAAACATCAATATATTCCAATGAATATTAAGGCTATACAATCAGGTTTTGATGCTGTTTAAAAGCCAAAAGTATGGGGATAAATAAAAATTAACGATACATAAACATAAAAAGTAAAATTTTGCAATTATTTTATTTGCGTATTTTAACATTTGGGTATAGAATCGGCAGTTTTTTTATTTATTATTGACATTAATTTTTCAAGTTGATAGAATGAGGAAGTACTTGGTGGGGAGAGTTAATGGCATCAGTTCATGAATATAAACGCATAGAAAATAAATTTGTACAAAAAGTTAAGGATTCTTTGTATGTTTTTGGCAAGTTTATTTTAAATGTTTTTAAAGTTTTTGGCCGTATTTTAACAAAACGTTTTACGATCGTTTTTGTTCCTCATTCAGAAAAGAAAGTTTATAATCTACAGGTCACTATCTTATCAATTTCCTGTTTTATTTTAGTAGTCTTCGGTATTTTGGGAGCTATTTACTGGGTAGGCTCATCTTACAGCAATCCCATTTATTCATCAGGAAATTATGACAGTAGGCTGCGGGAAACACAGGCTTCTCTTGATCAGATGCGTGATGAAACAGCGCTGCTTCTCAGGGAAGCCCGTAATTTTCAAAGCGCTCTTTCCAGTGTTTTCAGAGCGCTGGGTATTAACAGTAACAACAGTAATCTTTCACAGAACACAACCGGCGATTTAAGCTCCATTATAGGTATAAACGAAAAACCTGACGGTCTTATACGGGAGGTCGATGAGATCAGGCAGCTTTCCATGTACCTTTCTCAGTCTGTAGAGCCAATTATGGAAATCGGCAGCCTTCTTGACTCGCAAAGCGCTCTTTTAACAGAAATACCCAGTATTTGGCCTGTTCGGGGCGGAATCGGCAATATTACAATGTTTTTTGGGCAGAACATTCACCCGATTCACGGTCAATGGCATATTCACAGAGGAATTGATATTTCCACTTATCGCTCCGGCGACCCAGTAATTGCCGCCGCAGATGGACAGGTTGTTACTGTCGAATATGTTTATGACTACGGCAACTATGTGATTATCAGGCACAAACACGGGTACTATACCCGTTATGCGCATTTGCTTCGTCCCAATGTACAGGTCGGGCAGCGTGTTCAACAAGGCGGAATAATCGGCTATATCGGGAGTACGGGTATTTCAACCGGTCCTCACCTTCATTATGAAGTTCACATCGGTTCCGATGTTGTGGATCCATACAGATACATTACAATTCGTTCCAGTTTGTCCAGACAGGTACGCTGACAAATGATATTTGTGGACTTCCGAATCTGCGCTTCAAAGTTGCTATATTTGTAAGAGATGCCGGATTTCCCCTTTTTTATACGCATAGACAAGGTTATAATTACATATACGTTTTTTAATAAAGGTAGCCTATGGCTCAGGATAAAAACAACGATTATTCCATTAACACTATTATAGGACCTAATACCAGCCTATCAGGCGATATTGAAGCTGGAGGTTTTACACGTATTGATGGAAGCATTCGCGGGGATATCCGCGCTAAAGGCAAGGTTGTTATTGGAGAACGTGCCAGAGTAAAAGGCAATGTATCAGGTACAAATGTTACAATAGGCGGAGTTGTTTACGGTAATGTTATTTCTGACGGGCATTTAGTTATTCTCTCTACCGCAATTATTATGGGAGATATAATCACCCGCCGCATTCAAGCTGATGACGGCTGTTTTATCAATGGTAAAGTAGCTGTTTGTCCCGGTGATGACATCTGGCAAAAAACCATGTCAGAGTACCGCGACGCACAGGGTATTAAATCGGCATTACCTGTTTTCCAAAAAACTTATGGCTAAAATAGACGGAACTGATACTTCCTTTTATATGAATCCCGCAGCATACGCTCAGGTTAAAGACGATAAAAAAACCAGGAATATAAATCGCGGCGGTAAAACTGAATTTTCGTCTTTGTTTGACAGCCTGCGGGGAAAAACCGCAGATGAACTTGGTCCTCTTGCAAACCTCCCTGTATCAGATGACACAGTAGACGCATTAATGGACGAAGTACGCGATGCAGGTGATGTATTGAAAAACCGCCCGCTCCCCGAAGAGATTATGCGCTATAAACAGGCGGTACGCAGCTTTATTAATTATGTAGTGCAGAACAGTTACTCGCTGGATTATGAAGAAGGCCTTCCTAATAAATTTAAACCTGGTTTTAAGGGAAAGCGCTCTGCTCCCGGCGCGGACAAGGGAAAACTTCATACAAAGATATCTATTATCGATAAAAAACTTGACGATCTTGCCGCAATGCTCCTGTCTAATCAAAAGTACCAGATGGAGCTGGTTTCACGTCTTGAGGAAATTAAAGGTCTTCTGATAGACTTACTACAGTAGGATAAGCAAGTGAGCGATTACAATGAATATGAAAATATAGATGATGATATCTCTTCTCTTGAAGACGATCGCAGCGATGCGAAATTTCAAGAACATAATGTCATAACAGGTGCCGATGCCGGTATTGAATCAATTGCTCCCGATACCCCAATCTACAGGTTAAGACTATTGTATTCCCAGGAAACTTTTCTCGCTGTTTACCGTGAAGATAACCTCAGCCCTGATACAATGGTTATTGTGCCTACCCGCTATGGACGCGATCTTGCGCAGGTAATCGGTTCTGTCCGCGGCAAGCTTCCTCCTGTTTCAGAAATAGCCTGGATTGTAAGGATTGCCGCTCCAGAAGATATTAATAAATCGCGCAACAACAGCAGGCTCGAAACTGATGCTTTTGATATATGCAGAAGGAAAATCGAAAACCATAAGCTGGAAATGAAACTTGTTATGGTGCATTATCTTTTAGAAGAACCGAAAATCCTTTTCTTCTTTACCGCCGAAAACAGGGTGGATTTCCGCGAGCTGGTTAAAGACCTTGTCAGTGTTTTTAAAATGCGCATTGAACTGCGCCAGATAGGCGTGCGCGACGAGGCAAGGGTTGTCGGAGGCCTTGGAGTCTGCGGAAGAGGTTATTGCTGTCATTGCGTATCAGATAAACTTAAGCCTGTTTCCATCAAAATGGCAAAGGATCAAAAACTTTCACTTAATTCCGTAAAAATTTCCGGCCCTTGCGGAAGGCTTTTATGCTGTCTTTTTTATGAATACGGGTTTTACAGCGAACAGCAGCGTAATCTCCCGCAGGAAGGAATGCGGATACACCACGAAAATGAATACTGGAAAGTCATCGAAGTAAATCCCATCACCTGCCATATAAAAATGGCCCACGATGACGGCAGGCAAATTTCCGTTCCTGCCTGCCAATTTGAACGCAATGACAATTACTGGAGAATAAAAGCGAATGAGAAATAATGAGCAGGAAGCAATTAATCTGTAATGCAGAAGTTTTCTAAAACTGAAATTTTAGAAATAACTCAGCGGATAAATTACAGCCAAATGCTGCTACAGACAGTCAAACCTCAAGTTTGCGTTTTTGGGAAAAACTCAAATAATAAATACCCGGCTTTATTGCATTTCACAAAATAAAGGAATAAGTTATAATGCTAAATTAATGAACTCCCTGGGTAAAAACAGACATTCACTTGCCAAATTCGTAATCTTCGCAGCCCTCGCGTTTCTCTTTGCGGTAGTAGTTTTTCTTGTAATCCGCAGAGAAAGTATAACAGCAGATGAATTTATGGCTCCTGTTATAACAATAAGACCGGCTCTCGGCAGCCTTGAAAAAACACTGCGAATAACAAGTCATGTGGAAACTGGCCGCCTTATTACTGTGGTTCCCCGCACGGGAGGCACGCTTATCATGCTTGGTGTAAAAGCAGGCGATACGGTAACCGAAGGCCAGATTCTGGCAATAGTGGACTCTGCTCCTCATGAACTTACATTCAGCCAGGCCCAGTCGGCCTACACGACGGCAAGCTCAACATATGAAATGATAAGCGAGCTTTATCAGAGTCAGGGAGTATCCCGCCAAAATTATGAAGAAGCCAGAATGGCTTTTGACGTAGCCAGAGCGCAGTATGAACTTGCGCAGCTAAATATGGACTATACAAGAATCCGCGCTCCCATAAACGCGACTGTTCTTATGCGCCACGCGGCGGAAGGCGGCCTTGTCGCGGCAGGAACGCCTCTTGTCACGCTTGGCGATCTCGGCGACCTTAGGATAAAGGCCGCGATTCCGGAAATTCATTACAGGTTTTTCGCGGATAACTGGCGGACAATGCCTGTGCGCCTTCAATCGCCGGCATTGGGAGAAACATCCTTCATTCTGAGGCCGTTAAGCCTCGCACCTTACGTATCCCCCGAGAACAGGAGCTTTATCGTTGAGTATGAAATCCCAAGGGGAGCCGCATCCGGACTGCGCCCAGGCATGTTTGTAAACGTGATTTTTACCCTTGAGAAAAGGGACGATGTTTATTACCTTCCGTTCAGGGCTTTAACATCGGGAAACAGGCTTTGGTATGTAACGCAGAGCGGGACAGCGCAGCCGACGGAAATTACTTTGGAGTTTTCAAATAACGATTATTTTCAAATACCTGCGGAGTATCATGACAGAATATTTATATTTGAAGGGCAGCATTTTATAAGCGCGGGACAACGCGTCAATATTCTCTCCGAAGCGCAGGCACCCTAAAAATGAAAATCGCGGACTTCGCCATAAGACATCCCAAGATAATAATGATGCTTCTTGTAATCCTTTTTGTGTTCGGCATCATGTCAGTCTTTAATTTGAGGCGAAGCCTTATCGCCGATATGGCCATGCCGACACTCGTTGTTATAACAACATGGCCCGGAGTCGGGCCCGCCGACATTGAAAGAGAAATTACAAATCCTTTGGAAGAAGCGCTCGGCACTCTTTCGGGTCTTAACCTGATGACTTCTACTTCCAGAAATTCTGTGTCTGTCATCGAACTGCAGCTCAGTTATAACGAAAGCGCACAGGACAGGCTTTATGAAATAAGGGAAAAAATAAACAGCGCAATGGGAAATCTTCCCTCCGATCTTCCCGCTCCTCCAGTCATTCTACAGTATAGCACGGCCGAACTTCCCATGATGAACATCATCATCGGTGCAAACGGAGAGAGCGGCAGAGGCGATTTATCCGCTCTTTGCAATGACGAAATCATTCCGGCGTTATCCCGCATTCCCGGAGTCGCCAATGTCAGGATGAGAGGTGGTTCAAACGACATTCTGGAAATCAATGCCGACCTTGACCGTCTTAGCGCTCTTGGAATCTCCCTTCTTGACATCGCGCAGATACTTCCCGCAGCGAATCTTTCGCTTCCCGGCGGAGACGGCGTATATCAGGGGTACAATCTTAACATTAGAACAGACGGCAGGTTCTCTTCCGTTCAGGATTTTGAGGATCAGGTCATCGCCTACAAGGACGGCCGGTTTATCAGGCTTAAAGATGCCGCTGATATAGAAATAAAGGAAAACCGCAGAACAAGCTATGTGGTATCAGGGGGAGAAGATTCCCTGGCTGTTTCCGTTACAAAACTGCAGTCAGGGGACGCGGTTTTAATAAGCCGTGAAGTGCGCTCCTTTCTGGAGAACATGGAACGGGAATACGGCGGTGTACTGTCGTTTACTTACATCAACGATGATGCTGTTAATATATCCATGTCGATAGACTCTGTTCTTCGCTCCGCCGCGCTGGGAGCGTTTTTGGCGGTCTTGGTTCTGTTCATCTTTTTGCACAACACAAGCACGACATTGATGATAAGTTTTTCAATTCCGCTTTCAATTCTTTTTACCCTGCTTGCTCTTTGGATTAAAGGTTCAAGTCTTGACCTTGTTACGCTCGGAGGAATAACGACCGCAATAGGAATGGTGATTGATGCGTCCATTGTTGTACTGGAAATGATCCAGCGCCATTTTAACAAAGGCGATATAAGCGCTTCCGATGCAGCTTCCATCGGCGTTCAGGAGACAGGCCAGGCTCTGATTGCCTCAATGACTACAACTCTGGCAGCTTTTATTCCCGTTCTTTTCTTAACCGGCCTTGCCGGGGTCATCCTGAAAGATGTCGCGTGGACAATTATCTTCGCGATCTTTTTCTCGATACTCGCCGCGATTGTCGTCATTCCCTTTCTTTGTTCTGTTTTTCTTAAAAAAGAAAAAGAAGGCGGCATCGGTAAAAGAATCTCCGTTCCCGTGGAAAAGTTCATGGAGAGCCTTAACGGAGGCTACAGGAAACTTCTTGAAGGCGCGCTTAACAACAGGTTTTCATTTATTCTCGGGACATTAATTCTGTTTGCGGTGAGTATATTTTCGCTGCGCCTTTTGGGCTTTGAGTTTCTCCCGCAGACAGACATGGCTGAGATTGCCGTAAGCGTCGAGACGCCGGGCGGCTACACGCTTGAAATGACGCACGAAAAAGTCATCCTTCTTGAAAAAACCATCCGCGGCATTATACCCGGCGAAATTGAGGCTTCTTACTTTACAGTCGGGCAATCGGGCGCGTTTGATATGGGAAGCGAACCCAACCGCGCCTACGGAATTATCAAGCTTAAAAGGCTCAGGGAGAGAAGCCATCCGTCAGGCAGAAGGCATGTTGTTGAAATTGTAAACGAGCTTCAGGACAAAATCAGAAGGATGATACCAGACGCGCAGGCTGATTTCAGCAACGGAGGCTTATCGAATCTTCTTTCGATGGCGACGGGAGGAGAAGGGCTTGTCGTTAATGTATACGGAACGGATATTGACACTGTAATAACCGCTTCGCAGCAGGTCAGGCAGTACATGCTGCAGGATCCGAATGTCGCGAGCGCGGACGTAAACATCAGGTTTAACCAGCGCGAGATGAACGCGCGCCTCCTTCATCAATATATGGGTCTTTTGGGGCTTTCTTCCTATCAGGCGGCTCTGACGAACCGAATTGTGTTTAACGGTATATCTCTCGGCACTTTTTACGGGCCCGGAAAAAACTATCCGATAGAACTTCGCACTAATCTGAGCGGCGCAGGCGTTCCCGACGACGTTCTCTATTCCCTTGGCATTAACACAGCGACAGGCGGACAGGTTTCCTACGCTGTTTTTGCCGGCCTTGACATTGAGGAGACGTTGTCCCAAATAAACCACAGGAACAAATCCCGCTCAATTACGGTAAGCGCAAGCCTTAAAGACCCCAATGTCCGCGAAAGCACGCGCCTTTTGGAAACGCTTTTGAACGAAAAGGGCATCGCGCCAGGAGCAAGCTGGGAACTGGGCGGAACCGCCGCTGAAATGCTCTCCTCGTTCCGCTCCTTAATTATCATTCTCGCCGTTTCGATCTTCCTTATTTACGCCGTGATGGTCATCCAGTTCGAGCGCTTTACTCAGCCGCTGCTTGTTATGTCCTCCATTCCCTTTACGTTAATCGGCGTAACAGGCGGGCTTCTTCTTTTTAGCTCCTCGCTTAACCTTATCTCCCTTTTGGGTATAATAACGCTGGCAGGGCTTGTCGTGAACAACGCCATTATTCTTATAAGCTACACCAATCTGCTCCGCGACAAGTACGGCCTTCCTCTGGAAGAAGCAGTGATCTCAGGCGCAGTCTCCCGCCTCAAACCCATCCTTATGACAACCATAACAACGCTGTTCGCCGTTATCCCCCTTTCGCTCGCAACAGGCGAAGGCTCGGAAATATACGCTCCCCTGGGGCAGAGCATCTTCGGAGGCCTTTTCAGCTCCACCTTTATCACACTGTTTTTTATCCCCGTCGTGTACATGATGCTTGAAAAAAGGATGGAGAAAAAAGCAGCAAGCAAAGCGGAATAAGCGGTAAACCTGCCGTGGAATTGTTCAAAAGCGGCGGAGGAGAGTATTTGCGCTGTATGTTTTGCTTCTAAAGGTTTACGCGGTCTTCCATCAGCTTCCTGATTTCCGACACGAGATAAAAGGAGCCTGTCCCGAGGAGCGGATGTCTGTTCCCCTGCGCGGTGTTCAGCGCCTGCTTGACTGCGTCCCGCGTATCTTTGACCAGCAAGACTTTCCCCTCTCCGGCAGCTTCTGAAAATGCCTCAAAAACTTGTTCCGGTACACTTGTCTTGAATGTCCCGGGAGTTGTGATGATTATCATGGTGAAGAACTGATGCGCCGTACGCGCCATTGCACGCGCGTCCTTGTCAGCGGCGCATCCGAAAATCAACACACCGCTTTCACCGTAAAGCAGGCGGAATGTCTCAACGCAATGGGCGAGGCTCTCGGGCGTATGGGCACCGTCAATGATGAAGGGCGGATCGTCTGATATCCTCTCGAATCGTCCCGGTATTCTAAGATTGATTAGCCCGCGCCGGACGGCTTCATCATTAATGCTGACGCGCGGTTCACGAACGACGGCTTTAACGCTGCTGCGCGAGAGTTCTTTCGATATGACTTCCAGGGCGGTAACGGCGAGAGCTGCGTTTTCGGCCTGCACTTTTCCGGGGATGGGAATTGAAAGGTTAAGGATTTTCGGCTGCCCGAAGATCTCACTAAAAGCGAGGCGGAAATCGGTGCCGCGCGCGGTTATGTCAATATTTGTGATTTCGGCGGTTTCCGGAAGGTAATAAAGGGGGCTTTCTGTTTCCCGCGCTTTCTTCCTGAACACTTCCAGCGCGTCAGCGCGCTGTCCGGCGAGGACAAGCGGTCTGCCGCGTTTGATTATTCCGGCTTTCTCCCCCGCTATTTGCGCAATTGTACCGCCGAGAAAATTTGTGTGTTCAAGTTCGATTAATGTTATTACGCTGACCAATGGATCGAGAATATTTGTGGAATCCAGACGGCCGCCAAGACCTGTTTCCACTACTAAAATATCGCATTTCGCGTAACGGGCGCACAGAAAGAAATAGAGCGTCAGCAGTTCCCAGTATGTCGGCTCGCAGCCGTCAGGCGTGTTTGCGTCGAAAAGAGCAGCTGCGGCTGGCGGAAGGTTTGAGGCGCGAAGACGGGTTTCGGTAATATCGCGCAGTTCGTCTCCAGCAAGGCGGTAAATGTCTTCGCTGAAGAATGTGCCGTCCAGGCAGATACGCTCACGGATGTCAGCTACGTGCGGAGACATATAACGGGCGGCGCGGTAACCGGAGGCAGTCAGTATTGAAGCAATCATGCTTGTTACAGAGCCTTTCCCCTTGGAACCGGCGATGTGAACAGAAGGCGCGCACTTGTGCGGATTACCGGAAAGAAACGAAAGCGCCTCCATTCTGTCTATACGGAAACTTTTCGGCTTTTGCCCTTTTTCAAGATTGATAAAATTTGATAACCATTTGAAAACTTCCGCGGACGACGTGAAATTAACTGCCACTAATTAAGCTCATATGTTTGGCCGTACTTCACAATCTGCACATTTGGGAAGCCGTTTTCCTCAAGATATTTCTTTATAAAGGCCTGAGCTTTCTTTTCGCCGTGTACAAGGAAGATTCCTTTTAATTTTGATGTATCGACTGCTTTAAGCCATTCAAGCATTTCAAAATAGTCGGCGTGGGCGCTGAACGCGTTTATCTCTTCTACCTGCGCTCTTACCTTGAACCAGTCGCCGTGTATTTTCACTTCGCCCTCTCTGTTGCGGATGCGTCTGCCCAAGGTATTTTCCGCCATGTAGCCCACCGTCATGATTGTTGTATTGGGATCGCTGATGTTGTGTATTAAATGATGCTGGATACGGCCTGCTTCGCACATTCCGTCAGCTGAAATAATTATCAGAGGGCCTTTGCGATCGTTTAAATCTTTTGATTCCTGAACGCTGGTTGTAAAGTGAAGGCTGTTAAAGCCGAACGGGTTTTTATGGTGTTTGATAAAAGCCTCTTTTATTTCCTCGCCGTAACATTCAGGGTGCAGCTGAAAAATTGTTGTCGCGTTGGTCGCCATCGGCGAATCGACATAAATCGGCACTTCGGGAATTATGCCTTTATCAACAAGAAGATGGAAGTAAAAAACAAGCTCCTGCGTGCGTTCTATGGCGAACGCGGGAATTAATATTTTACCTTTTTTTTCCACGGTTTTTCCCGCAATGTCAGTAAGTTTGCCGATTGCTTCGTCTGTTGAGTCATGCCGCCTGTCACCGTATGTACTTTCCAGGATGATATAATCCGGGGCTGTCTCAGGGATTGCCGGATTGCGGATGATAGGCTTTCCCTTGCGGCCAAGGTCTCCTGTGGCAAGGATATTCAGTTCTTTGCCGCCTTTTTTTACTTTTATCGAAGCCATTGCAGAGCCGAGAATATGGCCCGCGTCATAAAACTCAAGGCTTACTCCGTCCCCGATGAACATGGGTCTATTGTAAGACACTCCGACTGTCTGGCTGACAGCTTTTATCGCGTCATGTTCGTTAAATAGGGGAGTCCAGTCGAACTTTTCACCCTTTTTCTTCGCCTGGCTCTGTAAGTAAGCTGCGTCCCGCGCCTGAATGTTTGCCGAATCCATCATAATAAGACTGGCGATGTCTCTTGTCGCCGGTGTTGCGTAAATATTTCCGTTATAGCCGCGTTTTGCAAGAAGCGGCAGGATTCCGCAGTGATCAAGATGCCCGTGCGTCAATATAACGCCTTCTATACGATCATGTGCAATGCCAAATTCCCTGTTTTTGCGCTCTGCTTCGGCTCTTGATCCCTGAAATGCGCCGCAATCAATCAGATAGCTTTGCCCGTCAATCTCAAGCACATGCTTGGAACCTGTAACCTCTTCGGCAGCGCCGAGTGAATAAAATCCTGCGTTCATAAAAACAGTATAATATCGAACCGTGTAAAAATAAAGAAAAAAGGTGACAGCTGCCTATACCATATATAGCGTTATACATAAAAGGCGGCGCTAGATACAGCGCATGTAATAGATGCCTAATTGACATTTTTTCCTATTTTTGTTCAAATGAATCGATTTGGTTCTCTATTAATTATTCAAGAGGGGTATAAAATGGTTGAAAATTTGTTTTGGGTAGGCTATGTAGGCGCCGCCGCGTCGCTTTTTTTCGCTTTCATAATGGCCCGCAAGGTTATCAAATTCCCGGAAGGCACCGATGTAATGAAGAAAATCGCGAAAGCCATCCGCGAAGGCGCGAACGCTTTTATGAAACGGCAGTACGGCACTGTCGCAGTTTTTCTGGCCGTTATGTTTGTTGTTCTTGCCGCGCTTGCGTATATCCCTTTATTAACAGGCAGGGAGCGGGGCTTTATCAATCCGTTTACTCCATTCGCCTTTATAACAGGCGGTTTTTTTACGGCGCTCTGCGGATTTGTCGGTCTAAAAGTATCGACTAACGCGAATGCCCGCACCGCGTTCGCCGCAAGCGAGAGTCTTAACAAAGCGCTCCGTGTAGCGTTTTCATCCGGGTCTGTAATGGGCTTTATTGTAAACGGGCTAGCCATTCTGGAAATCACAGTATGGTATATGCTTTTAAAATACGCGTTTAAGGTTGAAGACGCAATGATAGCTCAAACTATGGTCACTTTTGGAATGGGCGTCGCTGTTGTCGCGGTTTTCGCGCGTGTCGGCGGCGGTATCTTTACAAAAGCAGCCGATGTCGGCGCTGACCTTGTAGGCAAAGTCGAAGCGGGTATCCCTGAGGATGATCCGAGAAACCCGGCTGTTATCGCGGATAATGTCGGCGACAATGTCGGCGATGTCGCCGGTATGGGCGCAGACCTTCATGAGTCAAATTCGAATTCATTAGTGGCGACTATCGCAATCAGTTTTGCCGCGGGATACGGCATTGCCGGATTTATGCTGCCGATTATTATATCTGTCGTAGGAATTCTCTCATCTATAATCGGAACATTCTTTGTGCGGACAAAAGAGAATACAAATCAATTGTCCCTTCTTAACTCACTGCGAAGAGGCGTTTATATAGCAGGCGGTATCGCTGCTGTAGCGACTCTGCCTCTTATCATGTATATCGCAAATAACGCTCCGGCAGGTTCTACAATGGCTCAGAACGCCTGGGGTATATACGGAGCGGTTCTTATCGGTATTATCGCAGGTTTCATTGTAAGTCTTTTTACAGAGTATTACACATCGGATGCCAGTAAGCCGACGCGCGAGCTTGCCGCTTCAAGCGAATCCGGAGCCGCGCCGCTGATTATCGGCGGCTTGTCGCTTGGTATGAAATCCACAGCAGGCCCGATTATCACTGTTTCTGGCGCCGCTTTACTGAGTTTTATTGTTTCAGGCGGAGTCAAATTCCTGAAACCGGAAGTTTTTTTTGACGGCAGTATGCCGCTTGCCGATTTTATCAGTCTCAATTACAATGTCGGCCTTTACGGCATCGGGCTTGCCGCGGTAGCCATGCTCGCTACAAACGCCATCATTCTGGCAACCGACGCATTCGGCCCTGTCGCGGATAATGCCGGCGGCATCGCGCAGATGGCGAAACTGGAAGAAAAAGTACGGGAACGCACAGACGCTCTTGACGCGCTTGGCAATACAACAGCGGCAACAGGAAAAGGCTTTGCGATTGCTTCCAATGCCTTCACAGGTCTTGCGCTTCTGGTCTCCTATGTGAATATCGCAAATATTCAGTTAGCAAGTGTCGGAAAACCGGCGATGAATTTAGCCATCACAAATCCGCCTGTTCTGGTCGGTTTCTTTATCGGTTCTGCTGTGGTATTACTGTTCGCGGCGCTTTGTATGTCAGCTGTACAACGGGCGGCGCAGAGCATCGTAATGGAAGTCAGGCGCCAGTTCAGGGAAATTCTCGGTCTTATGGAAGGGAAAGCGGACGCGGATTACGCAACATGCGTTGACATCTGTATGCGCGGCGCCTTAAAGGAAATGATTGCTCCCGCCGTTTTGGTTATTCTCGGCCCGATTATCAGCGGTCTTATTCTGGGCGCCGCGGGTGTTGTCGGATATCTTGCGGGTATTATCGTGACAGGTTTCGCGATGGCGGTATTTATGCTGAACTCTGGCGGCGCGTGGGACAACGCCAAAAAGCACATAGAAGGCGGCAAGTTCGGCGGAAAAGGCAGCCCAAACCACAAAGCGGCAGTTATAGGCGATACAGTCGGCGATCCGTTAAAAGATACAGCCGGCCCCTCATTCAATAATGTAATTACCGTTTCTTGTACGGTTTCGATAGTATTTATCGGCGTAACAGCCGCGCTTTCGCTTCTGTAAAAAGAAAGCGGAATTAATTTAAACCAATAACAAAAAGCCGCGGCTGCCGCGGCTTTTTGTGTTTTTGGAACAATTTTAGTTAAACAGTACTAAAGCCTGACGGTCTCCGCCATATACCTTATATCAAACCCGTTTTCCGCCGCACGCCTCATTTCAATGATAAAGACAATAGAACTGCCGCTTGAGTCAATCAGAACCCTCTTAATATTATATTGGGCAATCCGCTGGCGAACCAGCGAGGGAGTGCCTACGGTATAGTTTTTAACCTGACCATTGGCTGATGTAACTTCCAGCATTATATGAAATCTGGAGCTTACATTCTGTCCTGACCCCGTTATTGTCGGAATTAACCGGGCTGAATAACTGTTTCCAGACAGAAAATCGCGGAAAGCAACTCTCTCGCCGCTGGAAGAAGGGTTTTCCTCTCTCGAGATATAGAGCGGCAACCCCTGATTCTGGAAGTTAATGTTATAACGGCTTGTAAGGCCTGCATTGCCGGAAACAAGCTGATGAAGGATACCAGAACCGTCCTGTCCGGCTCTTATTGCCGCAGTTTGGGTGTGGCTGATTCTGCCGTTTTGAACAAAATTATTACTGGCAACGTCCACTATATATAAATCAGCCCAGGGCTGCAAAGACGGCGATAAGACACCATGCTGTCCGAACATGTAAGTCCTGCCGTCAGGAGAAAACCCCAAATCAACAAATACAGCAGTATCTCCGGACCATAAAGCAGAAACGCATGTTAAGCGAATTAATATAAACACAATTACATTTTTTTTCAATAACATAGAGTTCCCCTTAACCCTCTAATTATCGGAATTTCATTTTCTGTCTTGAGGAAAACAACCTGCCGTTGTACACTTCATGAAACAGCGTTTTATATTCAGCTAACTGAAAATTAAGGCGTTTACGGCAAAAAGGTTGTAAAAATGACTCTTTCTGAAAGAAATATATTCTTTAAGGCGGGAATTGCCTTTTGCGCTGTTTGTGTGCTTTTAATAACCGCCGCTTCTGTTATTATAATTCCCGGTTATCAGGATACAGACAGCAATTTATATCTTCGCCTGGAAGAAATGACCCAGCGCCCTTCGAGTGTTTTTCATGCTTTAACCAGCCGTTTTCTGGAAAAAGATTATTATGCTGTTCACGCATCGCTGGCAGTATTATCCGTATTTTCATTGACAGGAATGATACTGATATATTACTTTTTTGAACGGACATCAGCCCCGGAAATACTATATATTGCCATTTTTATAATTTCATTGTCATTTGAAGTTATCCGGCTTATTTTACCGCTGCATTTAATCTATAGTTTTTCCTCAGTTTACATACGAACATCATCGCAGATACTGCTTTTTGCAAGATTTTTCGGCGTCTTTTCCCTGTTTGCCGCCAGCATTTGTTCAGCCGGGCTGGAAGTGCAAAAGATACGTTATGTTATCTTTACAATGATTATCGCAGCCATGATAATTACAATCAGCGTTCCAATTGATGTGTTAAACTGGGATACCGGAATTAACATAATTACAGGTTTTGGCTCAATATTCAGGGGAATTGAACTGGTTGTTTTTATTACAACAACAGTAAGTTTCCTGATTACGGCTAGAAACCATGACTCAAGGGGATATATCCATGTCGCAATTGGAATCATGCTTGTACTTGCAGGGAGACATATCCTTCTGAATACCGATAACTGGGCAGGGCCGCTGCCGGGCATATCCATGCTGATATTCGGGACATGGTTTATCTGCACAAAATTGCATAAAATTCATCTCTGGTTATGACATTACGCCCTATCATTAATTATGTACAAATCATAGCCGCTTGCAAAACTCGGTTAGTAGTATTAAAACATTACATCTTTAAATATTTATATATCATGCGCCGGATGCCGAAATTTAAACAATATGCTGCCGAAAAAAAGCATCTCCAATAGTCTGATTTTACCGGTGCTTTTATGCTCTGTTATGCAGCTGCATGCGGCGGTTATGCCGGATATTGACGTATTCAATCAGAATGCGCCGGTTTTTCCGCATATGCTTTTTACGGAAACAATAAACAACTGGAAAAAAGCGGAAAACTCCCGCCTCTACTGGGTTTACACAAAGGAAGAAGCGGAAAAAATCAATCAAATGACGGAATATCAGATTTCTTTTCTGCTTAATAACGATATACTCGCGTATTACGGCCATCCCAATTCGCGCAATATGGGCATTTTGGGACGCCATTCGATTGAAGAACTGGATCAGATGCTTACGGCGCTTGCGGCGGAATATGAAGCTGTAAGCGGAGGACGTAAAGTAAAAAAGGCCTTTTACCTGATATACGGAACTGTCTGGCCGCGCGGCGAGATCGGAATACTCGCAAATGACATTCTTATGCGTTACATTGATTACGGACTGAAAAATGATATTCTTGTTTTTATAGACCATCAAATAGGGCGCTATGATCCTATAGACTCGCTCAGAAGAATGCTGCCGTATCTGCGCTACCCCAATGTACACCTTGCCCTGGATCCTGAATGGCGGACAACAAGACCGATGGAAGAAATAGGCCATGTCACGGCTAATGAGATTATTCTTGCGCAGCAGGTAATGGAAGACTATATAATAGAAAACAATATACCGGGTGAGCGTATGCTGGTAATTCATCAATTTAACCAGGTAATGATTAGAGACCGCATTGATGTAAGAACCGATTTTAACAGAGTCAGACTGATACACTGCTCGGACGGGTTCGGCTCTCCAAATATAAAACGAAATACTTACGCTTACAACGCGCGGGCAGTAAACATGCCCATAAAATCCTTTAAACTTTTTTACAATCTTGGAATACCCGGCGCAGGCTACGATACCCCCCTGATGACGCCAGCCGAAGTCTACGCGCTTAACCCGCGCCCCTACATCATCATGTACCAGTAGGGCTTCATATTACAGGCTGAAATAGACTCTTATTCCGGTACAGAATAGACTTGTACAACGGACTGCGCAAGCCTTGACGCGATCCCGCACCAATGCTTGACGCGATCCCACACCAATGCTTGACGCGATCTCACACCAATGCTTGACGCGATCTCACACCAATGCTTGACGCGATCTCACACCAATGC
>WQSQ01000002.1 GCA_009787775.1 Treponema sp. | reverse complement strand
GGTTCATTTGTACTTGCTTCTATCTTAATGAGTATTCCGGTTATCGGTTTGATTATCTGTCTTGTTTGGGCTTTCGGCGGCTGTAAAAATATTAACAAGCGTAATTACGCCCGCGCGTTTTTAATTTTTATATTAATCGGACTTGTTTTATGCTTGATTGGTTATCTGCTGGCAGGCTGGGCAAGGGAGACTCTGTTAAAATTTCTTTTAGGATCGGAACTTGATATATTTGGAGATGTTATGAGGTCATTTGGAATAGGTTTTTAATGATATAAGGAGGTTAATCTTGGCAATACTGGATAAAATAAGCGGTTTCGCCAAAAATGTTGGCAATATGGCCGGGAACGCGGTTGAAACAAATAAGCTTAACTCTAAAATAAGCGCTGAGCGAAGCGCGATAAGCGAGGTTATGAAACAGATTGGCGAGGTATTCTATAAAAGATACGCCGAAACCGGAAAAGCCGATAAGGATATAGCTGAATTATGCGCGAAGATAGACGGGCATAACGCGGCAATAAACGAGGCAAAAGCTGAAATTGCGCGAATTGAGAAAGCTGCTGCGGCAGCATCGGGCGGTATGATTTGTACTGTGTGCGGCAAGGCAAGCGCGCCTGACAGAAAGTTTTGCGCCGAGTGCGGAGGAAAACTGGAAGCTGCGGCTCCTCCCGCTGTGACAAGCGGTTTTGTTTGTTCCTCGTGCGGCAAGGCAAGCGCGCCTGACAGAAAGTTTTGCGCCGAGTGCGGCGGTAAAATAATTGAAGCATCTTCATCTGAAACTCCCGCAGCGGCAGGCGGCCTTGTTTGTCCCTCGTGCGGCAAGACAAATGCGGATGATAAAAAATTCTGCAGCGAGTGCGGCGGTAAATTAACAGCGTAATACAAATAAAAGCTGATTGTCCGCTGCGAAGTCTGCGGTAAAAATAAGTTAAGGAGAAAAGAAAGAATGAAAGCTGGCGAAATATTTTCAAAGACCATGCCCTTTTGCTGGGCGAAGCTGCTGTTAGGGCTTGCGACTGTTGTGATTTCTATTGTGGCTTTAGCGATACTCATGGGTATCGCGTGGCTGTTCAAGAACGAAGTTGTATACCTTATAATGTTCCTTATATGGCTCGGCGTAACAGGCGCTGTGAATTTCTTTATCAATCACTACATAGGTTATTTGGTTAAAGCAGGGCATGTCGCGGTTATTACCGAAGCGGTCGTGACAGGAAAAGTACCTGACAATCAGGTAGCCTACGGTAAAGAAAAAGTGAAGGAGCGTTTTCTTACGTCCAATGTGTATTTTGTACTGGACAAACTGATCGGCGGCGCTGTAAGACAGCTTCAAAGAGGATTTGAAAAAATGGGAGGCACGCTGGGCAGCATTATCCCGGGCATGAACTTTGTAGTAAATATCGGTAAAATGTTTATAGGCATAGCGCTTGGGTACATAGACGAATGCTGCCTGGGATATACCTTCTTAAAGAATAAACAGGGTGCGTTTAAGAGCGCTACGGATGGCGTTGTGATTTATGCCGAGAACTGGAAAAAGCTTTTGAAAGACGCGGCGAAAACCACAGCGATAGTTGTCGGCCTTGTGATAGCTGTTACGCTTGTATTGTTCCTTATTTTCGGGCTTATAGTCAGGTTGATTCCCGTGGAAAACTGGTTGTTTGGGTTTGCTGCATTCCTTTTTGCATGTTTCTTAGCGTGGGTAGCAAAGAAAGCTTTTATTGACAGCTATATGATGATTAGCATGATGGTTTCGTATATGGAAGAAGCGCCGACCTATAAAATAAAGTTTGACCTGTATAGTAAATTATGCGGATTGTCAGCGAAGTTTAAGGAGCTGTTTAACAAGGGTCAGGAAGAAAGTCCCGGATCACAGTCGGCGGCAGCAGCATCCAGCGGTAATAAAACGGTGTTCTGCGGTGAGTGCGGCGCGAAAAACGATAAGGGAACAAAGTTTTGCGGCAGCTGCGGAAAGCCAATCTAAAAAAGGCTATAAAAGGCTTTCCTAAAACTTTCAAGCAGAAGGTACTTAGGAAAGCCGCCTGAAATATAAATTAATCTGTGAATATCTTTTGGAATCAGATGGTTTCATGTGTCTCCATACTAACGATAATGCGGTAAGGGCCTGAATCAAAGCTTTTTAATTTGAATATATAAGTGTCGCCGTATGGAGCATATACAAAGATTTCTATTTTGGCGTTACGGTCTACATGACCGCCGATCCATGTATCGTCATTATAGGTGATATGTTCGTAATCACTGGTGAAAGCTTCAAGAGTAGTGTCTGTTGTACCCAGGGTTTCAACAGCAAGAACACCGCCTGCGCTTGTTGTAACACTGTACCAATGTTCTTCGCCGCTTTTTATAACAGCATTATGGAACATTCCCGGAAAGAGCTGTAAGGGAGCGGGATACGGATTGATGTTCGCAGTAATTTCATACGGGCCGGAGTTGCCGGAAACCCTTAATTTAAAATAGTAGGTTTCTCCGGGCCTTACTTCCATGTTTATCTTTGCGCCTGAGTTTTCATTGTTATTGTCGTCACCGCCAAGATATACAAAATCTGTACTGTATACCTCAAGAACCGTTTGAGCACCGCCTGCCGCGTGCACGTTAAGAATGCCGATTCTGTTTATAAGAACGCTGAACCAGCGCTCCTGTCCGCTTTCAATAAAACCTACGTCGTGTCCGGAATAAAGCGGCGTTATAACAGGCATTGGTTCGTGAGACGTTACAATTCTATATGGACCGTTTGCGCTGCCGTAACCGCTTAATCTGACAAGATAGGAAGTATCGGCCGGGGCAGTCAATTGGACCCTCGCGTTCAGGTTATTCCAGTCGTCATTTTCCGCAACAAGGTTCCTCTGATCGTCATACACAGTAAGGTATGTATCAATGTCGCCCTGCGTTTCTATTATCAAAAAGCCTGCCTCGGTATTCCTTACGCTGTACCAAATCTCCTGTCCTGAACTCAGATTCCCGTTAATGGACAAGCCGACAGGCAGCTGAGGCACAGCGTTATCGGAGATTGAGGCTGTTTGATTTAATGACACACCGCCGGTGGAGCTCTCCGCGGAGTCAGCAGCGCTGTGTGAAAAGACCGTTACGCCGCTGTTATCATAATCAATGCTTTCCAGCAGTTTTGCTCCTTTCGCGGAGGATAAGGCGATCGCCGTGTCTTTTTGCGGTACATCCGTAACGCCGCCTGAGCTTCTGCTGAAATCTTTCATTTCCGCGGTTTGAGCATCGCGGTAAGAGCTTCCCTTATTACAGGATACAAGAGCTATTGCCGTAATCATTAAAAAAGTGATTGTTAAAAAATACTTTTTCGTAAATCAGCCTCTTCATTTACAACACATAATCTACACTCGCCAAAATACGGTACGATCCTGAGTTATAACTTTTTAGTCTAAAGAAATATATACCGAAATGAAACCTGTTTCATATTCAAACTCATGCGCGGCCGTTGATTGCGTATTGTCACCGCTGCGGGAACAAGACGCAATCAGCGCTATATAAAGAAAAAACAATACGATACAAACGAACTTAAGCTTAATAATGAAAACTCCAGGATATTACTCACCTCATCAGGTCAAGGAATTCGTTTCTTGACTGCACCATTATGTTTACAAGTCGGCTAATGTGTATGCTGAAATCTTCCGGTTTCGCGAGGAAGATAAATGAGTCTACCGCTATTCTGCCGCTTGAAGTTATATACAGTCTTACAACCTTTGTTGTACGCGTTACAGCACTTGCGGCATTAAGAGCCCGCAGCCTGTTTGATTCGCCTCCGATGTCCAGGAAATTGGTAAGCACAAGATGGAATGAAGTTAAATCAGTATCCAGAACATCAATGTAGAACCGGTGTCCCTGCGCTGTAAAATTTACGTCTCCGTCCGAGTCTACCGAAGGCTGGTATCCCTCGCTTCTAAGATAAGCGACATACATATCCTGAAGCTGCGCCTTAGTCATCTGGGCGTTAAGGCCGGTTATACCCGCCAGAGCAAGAATAAAAAAAAGACAAATCGCCTTACTTCTCATAAAAAAACCTCCTTATTTGTTTATGATACTCCCGCGCAGTTTAATACAGGGAAACCCGTAAACAGGAGAAAAAAGTCCAGCTTTTACTGTACTTTTGGTCAGCTTTTGCTGGACTTTTGGACAGGAGTCTTAGGCACGATTAAACCCTGGCTTACCGCGTAAATGGCGAATCTTGAGATACTGTCAAAACCTGATTTGTCCAGTATCGAAGTAATGTACTGTTTGACCATTGATTCCGATACGCCTAGATTCTGCGCCATTTCAGCGCGGGAAGCTCCCTGGCATACATGGTTGATTATCGCAAGTTCCTTTCCGGTAAAAATCCCGGCAAAGGGAGAAATGTCCGCAGGGCTTGGATAAATGCCTGAACCTTTCATTGTGCTTCGGATGACATAAACAAGGTGATCCACTCCGGAGCTTTTATGCAGATAACTGTGCGCTTTTATTTTCATCGCTTCCTCAATAAAGGTTATTTCCGGGTAGCTTGTCATTACTATAACTTTAATGTCAGGCAGCTCTTCGCGTATCTGTTTGGCGAACTGCAGGCCTGAGCAGCCTGACTTTGTTACAATGTCTATTAGTATCAAATCCGGCTTTAATTCCCTGCATAGCTGCGGTGCCTTTGAGGCGTCATCTGTAACGCCCGCGACTTCCATATCACCCTGTTTTCTGATATGTTCTTCCAGCAGGTCGCACATCAATATTTGGTCCTCAACAATTATTATTCTAACCATTCTCCTATCCTTTCCAGCGCTTTTTCATTGTCATCGTCCATAAGGGAATCATATATATTAAAATACTTTTCGCGTTCCGCAGAAGAAAGCGATGCCGCTCCCAGTTCCTTTATTGTTTTCCCTGTTGTTTCTGTGTCGCCTTCCCAAATTGCTTTTCGCAGCCGCCGTACAATTTCCGGAACGGCAGGCAGTGTGGTTTGCGCGTATTCATCCGCCCATGAATTAAAATCCATGCGGCAGGAACGAAGCAGACCAGCCACAGCCTGCGTGTCTTTGTTTTTGGCAGCAGCTGCAAGCGCCGCTGTTTGTTCCAGCAGCGTTTCATTTTTACGGTGCGGCTGTGAACGCAGCATTGCATTGAGGGATTCAAGCAGGCTGATCAAACGCGCGAAATACTCATTGTCAATTTCCATGTTTGTATCTGCGCTGCCGGCGCTAATCTCAAAGGCGGCGTATATGTGATTCAGCTTGTCAACACACTGTTTAATTATCCCGCCTGAAAAAACAGCGCATACCGCATTATCCGCGTATGCGTCTTCGGTTTCCATTGCGCGTTCCCTTCCTGTAAGCTGTTTCATGATTACTTCATACAGTACCCGCTGGTCAACAGGTTTCGCAATGAAATCCGTAAATCCCTGTTCCAGATAGTATTCCCTCATGCCCCGCAGCGCGTTAGCGGTTAAGACAATTATCGGAGTATCCGCGCATTGCCTGTTGTTTCTGATTGCCTTCATTGTCTCTATTCCGTCCATTCCAGGCATCATGTGATCCATAAGAATCAAGCTGTAGCCGCGCCTGCCGGAATTATCCTGTCTGTCAGCCTGTATTTTTTCCAATGCTTCCTGCCCCGAAGATGCGGCGTCAACCTGTATACCGTACGGCTTAAGCTGTTCCCTGATTAGCATGAGATTGTTCAGATGGTCATCTACCGCAAGAATAGTGAAAAGGGAAACGGGCGCATCCTTAACATCGTCAGTTTCCTTGGTAACAGGTGACGCTAAAGCGGCGTATTCCTCTTCTTCCGGTACAGAACTTGTCAGGGGAGTTTGCCGGATGCTTTGCGGGAATTGGCGGCTTTGCCGGGGGAACTGGAAGCGGCAAAGCGCAGCGGCTGTCTCTTCCCCAATGACTGAATTATCGCAGCTGTTTATATCAGCCTCTGAATGTGCGCGTTCCTGAACAATGCGCGCTGTAAAACAGGAGCCTTTGCCGTATTCGCTTTCTACAGTGATATCGCCGCCCATCATCTGCGCGATTCTCCTTGAGATGGAAAGCCCGAGGCCCGTCCCTTCAACTTCCCTGTTTGTCCGCGTGTCAAGCTGCGTATAGTCGCCGAACAATTTCCCGATATCCTCAGCTCTTATGCCGATACCGGTATCCCTGACAGCAAAGACGGCAAGAACCTGATTTTCGTTTAATTCCCTGCTTGAGATTGTCAATTGCACTGTTCCTTCCCTTGTGTACTTTATGGCGTTGGAAAGAAGATTGTTCATTATCTGCTTGATGCGCAGTTCATCGCCTTTGAGTCTTGCCGGAAAACCTGCATCAATGTCCAGCGTAAATTGCACAGGCTTTGTTCCTATTCTTATAATGTTCATATCCACCGTGCTGCTGATTAAAGCGGCAGTATTATATTCGTCAGGGGTAATTTCAAATCTGCCGGAATCCAGTTTTGACAAATCCAGTATATCATTGATAATCCGCAGCAGATGAAGGCCGGATTGGTGTATGCGTGTGACATTGTCCCTTGCCGCAGCCTCCAGGGATTTATTCAGCTCAATCTCTGAAAAGCCGATAATCGTGTTCAGCGGCGTGCGCAGTTCATGGCTCATGGCTGCAAGAAAGCCGCTCTTTGCCCGTGATGCCGTCTCTGATTTCCTGTTCGCTTCGATCAGCTGCACGTTCTGCTTTTCCAGAGCGTTCTCTGAACGGGCAATATAAATGTTAATTACAATCAATATAAACAGAATCAGAAAAAGCATACTGAAGAACACTGTATTCATGGATCTGTTTACAGCCCAAAGCCCGGGAAGCGGATAACTTACAGCCAGATACCATTCCATTTCAGGGATTGAACTAACAAGAACTATTTTATCGTCATATATAAAACAATGGCTCTCCCCGTCTGAAAGCGCGCGCGCTGTCCTGAGAATCTCTGTTCCCGCTCCGCCCAGATGTTCGCCAATATCCGTTTTGTTGTAAACAATTTCGTAGTCCGCCGCTGAAGTTATTTCGCCGAACTTGTTAAAAGTATAAGGGGTGATGTTCTCATCGAAATCCTTGTAGGCGTTAACAATAAAACCGGAGAACTCGCTAAGGTTAATTCCCGTACCAAGCATTCCTACAGGATATTTAAGGCCGTCCGTTTTATTAAATACCAGAACATTAATCCAGAGATGTATTTGCTGCATGTTGGGGTTATAGTTGATATTGAAGTTGTACAAATCCGTACTGTAAAGAGTCAAATTATACCAGTAGGATTCCGGGTCATCAGGATCGACAACATAGGGTTCATTGCCGGTAGAATAAAATATCTTATCGATATCGTTAACCCAGAACACTATTTTAAGGCCGAAGTGTTCCAGGTATGTGTCAAATTCAAGACGCGCCGAAGCCTCCAGTTCCGGATTGGAAGGATTAATGAAATACTGACGGATAACCGGAGTATCCGCCAGTTTAAGCACCAGAGCCAGTTCGCTGTTCACAATTGAAGCCAGCCGCAGCCTGATCGTTTCAGAGGCGATAGTAAGCTGCTGTTCAATAAATGAATGGTTGATTTGACGAGCCGAAATTGTATAAGCGGCAATTGCAATTAAGGAAATAAGCAGAAAGAAAATAAAGGAAAACAGAATGAATGTTTTCTTGTTTATTATCATGTTTTTGATAATATATTGTTTAAAATAAAGAATAAACTGAGCTTTTACTTCCCCATTATTCCAGCGCAGTATACGTTCATAGTTCAGTCTATAGTGCAATATCACTATAGACTATAGTGTTAATTAACTATAGTCTATAGTGTTAGTTAACTATAGCCTACAGTGAATAATCACTACAGTCTGAAGTGAATATTCACTATAGTCTGAAGTGAACATTCACTATAGGCTATAGTGAATGTTCACTACTGCGTATATTAGGTATGTATTCAATACAGGAACTGTATGGAGAATCAGGTTATACCGAAAACCAGGACAAGGCCTGATCAGGACATTGTAATGCTATTTCAGATGCAAGTGCGTTTCGTCCTGACTTTTTTGGATAAATGTTCTACTCTTAACAGGTGAAGAATACAGACATCCGCGGGAAGAAACTGTCTAAAATAATATACATTACACTGCTCTCCATTACAGGCGCTTTAATTGTACTGCTTATAACAGGCACAATTATCGGCCTTGTCCGTTCGGGCGATGAGCCTGTCATCAGGCTGGGAAATACTGTTCAGCCTCCGCCTGTTCAAACGCAGGGTGATGACATACGCATTTATTCAGGGCTTGAGAGGCTTAGAATTACACTTGCCGATTCATCAGTATTAATTCTCTCCGTTTCGTTTCCCTACTCCGCAAACGACATTGCCTTTACAGAGGAGCTTGCGGTAAAAATAAATGAGTTTAAAATACTTGCGGGCGAGTATTTTCAATCCCTCAGTGTACAGGCGCTGATCAATTTGGACGAAGACGCCGCCAAACAGGAAATTCTGCGCCGGTTTAACAGCAATCTCAGGTTAGGGCGCATAAACGCTCTTTACTTTAATGATTTGATGATAATCGGCGCTTTATGATATCCATCCGCAACTGCCGCTTTAATTATGTGTCTAACTGAACTAGACGGAGAAAAGAAAGCGTAATACAATTGGTCAGGAGCTGTAATTAATATGGAAGAAGCAGCAAAAGTTATCATCGCTGTCATTCCCATAGTGGGAATCTTCATGGGCTCTATAGTAATATTCTTCTATCTCTTATGGAATCACTGGCGAAAGTCATTGTTAATAAAGGCCGGGCTGTACGCAAAACCGGATTTTAATCTTCTGTCGTTCAGTTTGCTGTCGGGCCTTCTTTTGAGCAGCGTTGGCATCGCCCTGACATTGTTTTTATCTATAGCAGTCGACAAGGTATCGTACGGGCTGCTGGGAGGGATTATTCCCCTGTCAATGGGAATTGGGCTTTTAGCCTTCTATATAATAAAGCGCAGTGAACCGGCCGCCGACTCTGACCGTTTAAATAAACAATCAGACGAGGGTTCCCGCTCGGTGCAGCGCGATGGCTGATGAAGCTGAGTATAATGATCAATTAATCGTCAGTCAGATTGTTTCAGGGCAAAAGGATCTTTTCCGGTTATTGGTGCGTCAGCATGAAAAAGCCGTTTACGGAATGGGTTTAAGCTTTTTCCGTAACAGTGATGACGCTTCGGATTTTACCCAGGAAGTGTTTCTTAAAGCGTACCGCAGCCTTTCAGGGTTTGAAGGAAGGAGCCGGTTTTCCACATGGCTTTACAAGATTGCGTATAATACCGCACTGAACGAAGTGAACAGGAGGAAGGAATATCACAGCCTTGCGGAAGAAGACCCGGACAAGCTGATTAATTACGGAGATACGCCCGAACAGACAGCGCTTCGCAATGCTGCAAAAGAAGCGGTTCACGCCGCGGTGCTGGAACTGCCTGAACGTTTCAGAATATGCGTTGACTTGTTTTTCTTCTATGACCGTTCCTATCAGGAGATTGAGGCGATTACAGGGATTCCTGTAAACACCGTAAAGTCTCATGTGTTCAGGGCGAAAACCATATTGAGGGAAAAGCTGGAGTGTTTATCGGTTAATAATGGGGAGGAAATATAATGAATTGCGATAAAATTATTAATATGTTTTATGAAGATGATGAAGTACCTTTAGTTGACCAGATAAGGATAGGTTTGCATACAATTTTCTGCTCTTCATGCGCGGATAAAATTGAACAGTACTATGCAGTTAAAACATTAATGAAGGATAATATTCTTTCTTTTCCCCGGGACTTTTCGGAGAGTACCTGGTCTGATCTTGAAGAATCAATAATGCAAAAACTCAGTCTGGAACAAACGGATGAAGAAGAAACGGAACTATCTTCAATTCCAGGCGCTCTGTCCACGCGCCGCTGGATAATCGCAGGGCTCATCCTTATGGTTTCTCTTGTAACTGTTTTCTTTGGATTGGATTTTAAGAATCTTGCAAATGAATCCGGAATGTCATTACTGCTCCCTATGGGAATCACAATCGGTATTGTACTTACCACTTACGGCGCGCTGTTTATAGGCAGCCACCTTAAGGAATTATCCGAACGCTTTGGACTCTAAGAACGGGAAATAAAGAATGAGAAACCGGCAATTAAAATAATGAAGAAGTTCCTCATTCTTCATTCCTCATTCCGTGCTTTTCCTGTCAGCAGTATAGTCATTGGCTGTTTATTATTTATTACCTGCGAACAGACAGAATCTTACCGTATAGAAGAAGCGCTTGGGACTGTCTGCATTATCACGCTTTATGATCAGGGAAAGAACAATATCTACAACGAGATGTTCTCTAGGATTCACGAAATCGAAAACCTGATGAGCGTAAATATTCCGTCGTCGGATATCAGCAGAATTAACAGCAATGCAGGGATTGCGCCTGTTCATGTCAATGAGGAAACATTTAAAGTAATCCAGAGAGCTTTATACTACGCGCAGCTTAGCGGCGGCGCTTTTGATCCTACAGTCGGACCGCTGGTCCTTTTATGGGGAATCGGCGCTGAGCCGCGCGTTCCTTCCAGGGAAGAAATCGATCAGGTGCTGCCGCTTGTTAATTGGCGTAACGTTGAACTGAATCCGGAGGAAAGCAGTGTCTTTCTTGCGCGGCGCGGCATGGCTCTTGATTTGGGCGCTATTGCCAAAGGTTACGCAGCGGATGAAGCTGCCAAAGCCGCAAAAGAAGCTGGAATAAAGCGCGCTTTAATTGATCTTGGCGGCAACATTGTAATTCTGGGAGCTAAAACTGACAGAAGCCCGTGGAGAGTAGGCATACAAAACCCCGGTAAAGACCGAGGTGAAATTATCGGATTCTTGCAGATAACAGAGCAGCTCTCTGCCGGAAGAACAGCAGAAAGAGACTCAGGTATCAAAAAAACCATTGTAACATCAGGTGTTTACGAGCGTTTCTTTGAAGAAGACGGAATGCGCTATCATCACCTTTTTTCTCCATCACAAGGTTATCCTGCCCATATTACAGAACCGGCGCAAAACAACCTTCTATCCGTTACCATCATTACAGATATTTCCATGGACGCGGACGCACTGTCAACAGCTGTCTTTGTGCTTGGTTATGATAAAGGAATATCGCTGGCGGAAAACATTCCGGGAACAGAGGCAATATTTGTTTTTGAAGACAGAAGTATAATTGCAACACCCGGCGCTGATTTTACGATTACTGATAATACATTTTATATAAAATAATGGCTGTTAATTGCCAGCAGAAACAAAGCCCATGAAACAATGATTGCCGTTGCTATAATAATATATCCCAAAGGTTTTGTTTTAATTACCTGAACATCCGGCTGCTGAAGTTCTTCCTGACCCAGTTCCAGCATCAGATTATCAATTTCGGCAATGAAATCATTGCCAGTAATGCGTATTTTTCTGCTTGTTAACGCTGTAAAAACCTGCAGAGATTCACCCAACAGCTGCCCGAAAGAACCCGGTAATTTCAGATCGCCTCTTACTGTCACTTTAGAGAGCATTACAAGCGCCTGCAATGTTACAGCGCGGTAAATGCCCGCTTCCAGAGAGCCTGATGTAACCTTAAACGCGCCTATTGAAAATATAATGCGCCCGTAGGGAATAATAAGATTAAACACAACAATGAACAGAGTAATAAAAAGAACAGCAGGCAAATCGATCTTCTTTCCGGAAAGCAATGCCAATAATAAATAAAATAAAAATTGAATTACCCTGTACTCTGTAGACGGATTAAAAAGAAGAGCCGGCATTATTGCTAACCCTGCGGCAAATAACGCCTTTGCGCTGAATTCGTTTTCATATAAAGCACGGCAGCTCATTCCGCCTTCTCCGTTCCGCAGTGCTTTTTATACCATAATGATCTTCCGGCAAAGACTTCGCAGAAAACACCCAGAGCAATTCCAGTCACAAGACCAACCGCAAGAAACGGCGGCGCGATGTAACGGACATTTTCCCTGAAAATAAAAACATACGCAAGCGCCAGCTGTGAAATATTTGATATAACAGCCCCTGCCGTTCCGATACCGATAAAAGTTATGCGCGGTGAACTTTGCTGCGTGCGATCATGTCCCAGTGTACGGCGAAGAGAAAACATAACCAGAGCGGATAATAAAGTCCCTGTCAAAGAGAACAAAAAGACATACGAGAACAAAGTTCCTGTAACAAGAGCTTGCCCGAATATCTTTATACAAACAAGGATCATAAATGAAGAAAACGGGAAGATGTCACAGGCAAGCATAATCGGCAGATTGGCAAGCCCGATACGCAGAAACGGCAGAGGTTTTGGTATCATGTATTCAACAGCGGAAAGAAATAGGCAAAAAGCGCCAAGAAGAGCAAGCTGCCTGCGCAGTGTATTTTGCTGCAGGAAGCCTTCATTTTTATTATTACCAGACAATACTGTCAACGCTGTCATCCCCTGCGCCCTGTACCATTAAAAGAACATTATTGGGAAGACAGGCTGTCCACTGCCCCTGTCTGCTTATTTGCCCGGCAGCGACGCAGGTTTGGCTTTCACACGGCGAGGATTCTATCCATGCGCTGTTTCCGTGAAGACGCACTACTGTTTCTCCAAGCGGTCCATAGACTTTCACTGTCTCTTCCGCGTCAACAGGGTATGTCCATTCTCCGTCCTGACCGCGTATTAAAATCTGGGAGCGCACCTTCGGTTTCATGTACACTATATACGCAGCAAAGACAGTCAGAATAATTACCAAAAGAATAATTATAATATCAAATGTTTTTATATATGTTTTCATATATGTTAATTGTTTCCATTATACTGAGTAATTTTAACCGTATCTATATATACCGGCGAACAGCGGGAAGTAACTATTGCGGAAAAGAACAAAATACATGAAAGCAGGAAAAGTATAAAAAGCGCTACGGGAGAGGTTAGAATTACCTTCTTCGAACCTGTAATCAGTGCGTTATTAATGTCTTTACTGCCATGTGTTATGCGCAGCCATACTTTTCCAGCGGATTCGCTAGGTGCAATTGTGCCATTTTCCGATTGTTTTGCTTTTTATATAGGCGGTATTCGTCCAAGAATCACTGTTTTGACGCGATATTCTGTATTTCCTTTGTCGGGCTTATCATTTTGGTGATTACCCTGGGATTATGCAAAACCGCTGTCCAGCAGATGTGTTCGTATATTTCGCGGCCGTAGCGTTTTTGAAAAGCGTCTGTGTTAAAGTTACTGATAAAATCCAGCGATCTGTTGCTGAGAGCCGCCTGCATGCAAATCTGGATATATTTGTTAAATGACAGGAAATCGTCCCTGATCAGCCTGAAGTAATTGCCGATATCAGGGCATTTTGCAGCTTCCATGCAGACAGAAAAATAATTCTGTTTTCCGAGCGCTTCGGGCACGATGTTTTCAAGAACAGAGCATGTTTTTTCCGCCGCCGCCATGCAGATATTAGCGTAGTGCGGACTGCCCTTAAGTTTCGCTATGTTAATGTATTTTACTGCGTACGGATTCTCGTTTACCGCGCTGAGGCAGAGTTTCGCATATTGAGCGAGATCCATTTTATCGATATCCCTTATCGCGCGCAGTTTCTTTACAGCCTGCCTGTGTCCCTGTCTGTCAAAAAAAAACTCTATCTTGCGCCCCTTTTGCGCGAGGGAGTCTATCTTTGCTTTTATTGCGCTGATATAACTTGCTGAGAATATATTTTCTTCAATATTTAAAAGCTTTAAACGCGGAAGCGAGAATATGTTATCAGGGAGCTTCTCCAGAAGATTATCATGAATGTGTATGTTTTCAAGATTCTGAAGGTTTGTGATGCCTTTATCCAATTGCGATATTGCGGTGCATCCGAACTCGAATGTTTTCAGGTTCTTTAGTGTATATATCGAAGGCGGAACAGCAGGAACCATATTGCCCGCGAATGCAAACTCCTGCAGGGCTTTCATATTCGCGAATATATCGGGAACTTCCTTTATTTTAAACTCGCTCCCAAGAATACACAGCCTTTCCAGCTTATTCAATCCGGCTATTGAGTCAAAGATTTTCCCCTCGGTAAGCAGATGGCGCAATTCCAGTTCCTTTAAACCTGCAAGAAGCGAAATGTTTTGATGTCCCTTCCCGACGTCTACGCCTGACATTAATAATGATTCAAGAGCGTTACAGGAAGAGAGTATTTTCGCCGCGTTTTCAAGGTCAAAGGTTTTTCTGTTTTTATAAAACAGATCGTTAATATGTATTTTCTTCAGCGAGGAATGGTTCTTAAAAGAGTCAGGCAAAGACGGAACTGTACGCTCGTCGTACTTTACCATAATAGCAAGGTGCTGTAAGCCGGAAAGTGCGCCCAGATTGCCGGGAAGGGCAGCGTCGGAATAAAGATCAAGGGAGAGGACTTTCAGGTTTTTAAGGGATGTTATCTCTGCCGGTAAAGACCAGCCTTTGTTCATCCTTATATAAAGGGATTCAAGTTTTTCGGCTTTTAAAAGGCTTACAGGAAATGCAGGAAGCTCGCTGCAGCGGCAGGAGAGGGAACGCAAAGAGAGCAGGTTGAAAACAAAGTCCGGGATTTCTTTTATATCGGTATGGGAGACATCAAGTTCTTCAAGCGCATTACATTTACCAAGAATGGAAGGTATCTCTGTCAGAGCGTGCTGATTATCAAGGTTTATTATTTTAACTGTATCTTTTACTTTGGCAATGCGTTTTGATATTTCATCCAAATCCCCGCACTTTATACCCTCCGGCGCTATACCAAGGTCTGGATCTCCGTCCTTATAATGCAGGTCAAGTACATCATTATTTGTCTCTTTGGGCATATTCATAGGATAATTCAGTTTTTTCAAATTCACAATAGCTGCGTATCTGTCCGCAGCCTGCCGGAAATATGGAAGTTTGTTTCAAGGAAGGCTTTGCGTATAAGCGCTCAGTCATGATAATATAAAAAACACAGGAGTATGTCATGATCGAGCTATTTAATACAGGCGTATATCTGATTAACGGAAAAGAAATTATAAAAGATGACGCTGATGCAACCGTCAGGCTTTCGCAGTTAGGTGTTTGTGTAACAAAGGAACAGGCCAGAGACGGCACTATTGCCGCGGGCATCCTTCGCTCCCATAACAGGAACGCCGGAAGTAACAGTCTTGAGCTAAGGTTCGACTCCCTTACCTCGCATGATATTACCTATGTAGGAATAATTCAAACAGCGCGTGCCAGCGGGATGGATAAGTTCCCCCTGCCGTACGTGCTGACAAACTGCCATAACAGCCTTTGTGCTGTCGGCGGGACAATTAACCAAGATGATCATGTGTTCGCACTGTCTGCTGCGCAAAAATACGGCGGCGTGTATGTTCCTCCCCACCTTGCCGTTATCCACAGCTACAACCGCGAAATGATGGCAGGATGCGGCAAGATGATACTCGGCTCAGACAGCCATACCCGCTACGGCGCTCTGGGTACAATGGCAGTCGGCGAAGGCGGAGGAGAACTCGCCAAACAGCTTGTGGGAAGAACATACGATATGCCTTCTCCTCCTGTTATCGGCGTTTACCTTGAAGGAGAGTTAAATAACGGGGTCGGCCCGCAGGATGTTTCTCTTGCGATTATCGGGAAAGTATTTAATAACGGTTTTGTTAAAAATAAAGTAATGGAGTTTATCGGAGAGGGTGTTTCCAAATTATCAGTCGATTTCCGTAACGGGATCGATGTGATGACCACAGAGACATCCTGCTGGTCGTCAATATGGAAAACGGACGACAAAGTAAAAGAATATTTGCAGGAGCATATCAGGGGAACCGATTACAGGGAATTAAAGCCCGCCGCTGCAGCGTATTACGACGGATTTATAAAAGTTGATCTTTCCAAAATTGAGCCGTGTATTGCCCTTCCTTTCCATCCTAGCAATGTATACACAATACGCGAGCTGCAGAAAAACGCAAAAGACATTCTGGCGAAAACAGACGAAGATAATAAAAGCTCAGGACTTAATCTAAACTTAAGCCTGAAATATCATAACGGCGGAATATGGGCGCAGCAGGCTGTAATAGCGGGCTGCTCAGGCGGTATATTTGAAAACATCATGGCGGCATCCGACATTATTAAGGAAGCTTCGATTGGAAACGGAAACTTTACGATGAGCGTATATCCCGAAAGCCAGCCTACCTATCTGGAGCTTGTAAAAAACGGCGCTGTTGAAACATTTATGAAAGCGGGCGTTCTTGTGCGCGAAGCTTTCTGCGGACCATGTTTCGGAGCAGGAGACACACCTGCGAATACCGAACTTTCAGTCCGCCACGTAACGCGCAACTTTATGAACCGCGAAGGCTCAAAACCTAATGACGGTCAGATTGCCTCGGTCGCTCTTATGGACGCAAGATCAATTGCAGCAACAGCGGTTAACGGAGGAAGAATAACCTCCGCGGCGGAAGTTAATGTTAAATACGGAAGTTATAAGTTTATCTTTGATAAAAGCATCTATGAAAAACGCGTTTACAACGGTACAGGCAAGGCACAGGCAAAAAAGGATCTTGTTTTCGGTCCCAATATAAAAGACTGGCCGAAAATGCCCGCATTGCCTGAAAACCTTTTATTGAAAGTGGTAAGTTATATAACAGATCCTGTTACAACAACCGATGAACTTATTCCGTCAGGGGAAACTTCTTCGTACCGCTCAAATCCGCTTAAGCTTGCCGAATTTACTTTAAGCCGAAAGGATCCTGATTATGTAAAGCGGGCGAAAGAAGTGCAGACAATGGGGAATGATGAATTAAGGAAAATTATTGAGAAAATTAACAGTATTGAAGGCTGTTCAGGGATTACGCAGGAAAATATCGGGATAGGGAGCGCTATTTTCGCCAGAAAACCAGGTGACGGTTCAGCGCGGGAGCAGGCGGCTTCCTGCCAGAGAGTGCTTGGCGCAAGCGCGAACTTTGCGCTTGAATACGCGACTAAAAGGTACCGGTCGAACCTTATCAACTGGGGGATTCTGCCGTTTATTGTCACTGAAGAAAAGGCGCTTAAACTTGGCAGTTTTGTTTTCTTTCCCGGTATTAAATCCGCCGTTAAGGAGCAGAAAGATGAAATCAAAGGTTTTGTGTTAGACAGCAAGATAACAAAAATCAAAACCACGCTGGGTTTATTGACAGGCACAGAATGTCAGATATTAATTGACGGTTGTTTGATAAATTATTATTCGCATCAATCCCCTCAGCACGATTAAAAATAATAACCGGAAATCATAAACAATTCTGAAAAAATGGCCGATAAACCAATATGAAAAAGATTTATTTTATCCTTCTGACTTCTTTATTAATAATGGCCTGTAAAACACCGGCTCCTGTTGCGGAAGCAGTGCAGCCTGTTGTCCATGTTGTTAAACTTGAACCATTACCTATACCGGAACCTGCGCCTGTACCTGTATTTGAACCTGTACCTGTACCGGAAGTAATTATTCCTGTGATTGATATTCTGGAACCTGAATTTAGTATTATTTCAATACACATTTTAAAAGCCGATCTTGTTGTTACCGAATTTGAAACAGTTCTCAGGGTTGATAACCCCAATGAATTCGAAGTTGAATTTTCGTCAATTATTTACGAACTGTACGGCAATGGGGCTTTTTGGGCAGACGGTATCGGGAATGATATTCTGTATGTTCCTGCTTTAAGTTCCAGTGAAACAAAGTTTATTTTTAAAATGAATTTTATAGATATGAACCGCCGCCTTCTTGATGATGTAATAGCGTTAAAACCGATAGATTACCGTTTTAAAGGCCAAGCTCATGTGCAGCCTGATCTTCCGGATTATCCCGCTTTTATTGCCAACTTTGACTGTTCCGGCCTTTCGCAGGTGCGGCCAAGGTAGCATGTAATTGTTCATTCCTGCGGAAACGGTAACACAGAATCAATACTTGATCTCTCTGTTAAAGCCATAATAAGCCTGTCCAGCCCCATCGCAACGCCGCTGCAGCAAGGAAAACCCTGTTTTTCTTTTTGTTCAAATAACTTCCAGTAATTGTGATCAATATTGTGTTTTATTACGGCTGTTCTCTCTTTCTCAGCCTCTTCTTTTAAAAAAAAGTCTTTTACTTTCTCCGGATTTGTTTCTTCAGAAAAACAATTCGCCAGTTCAATGCCGCTGTAATATAACTCCCACCTTTCAGTTGTTTGATCCATGATCCTTGATCCCTGATCACTTTTCTTTGCAAGACAGGGAATAAAAGCAGGGTAATCAAGAAGAGCAACCGGCTTTTCTGCTTTTAAACGCGGTTCTACAGCGTGGATAAAAATCAAATCGTATATTTCCGGTATTGTCATTTTCGGCAATGGTGCAAGATCAAGTTTACGCGCATGCGCTTCCAGAAAATCTACTCCTTTTTCCGCTGATTTAAAAAGATCAAAGCCAGCGTATTTCCTAAAAGCATCTGCAACTGTTATACGTTCAAATGGTATATAACAATTTTCTTTTTTTCCCCTGTATAACCATGTATCCTCTGCGGTTAAGAATTTAAAGAGTTCCTCTGTCAGTGAAAGCGAATCTAAATAATCTGCGTCCATTGTGTAGTATTCAAGCATTGTAAATTCACTTGAGTGCAAACGCCCTGCCGACTCTCCGTTACGAAAACATTTACATATCTGGTACACATTCACGCGGTATTGAGCGATGATTTTTTTCATCCATATTTCCGGTGACGGAATGAGCCATAAAGAACGATTTTCTTTTCTGCTGCCCTTCGGGAAAAGGCGTTCTGTCTGAAATACTTCAAGGCATGATTCGGGAATTAAATCGCTGCAGAGCATGGGAGTATCCAGTTCAAGATAACCCCTGCTGTCAAAAAAAGAGCGAACCTTTTGAATAATAAAGGCTCTTGTCTTTAACATCTCCAAATCCATATATTCCCTTTTTATGTATTGCGCAGCACCGCTTCTTTCCATTTGCGACCCCGATCGAACTCGTTTAAAAACATTCCGAAACTTGCGCAGCCGGGAGAGAGCGCGACATTGCAGGAGCCTTCTCTCCTCATGTTGTTTTCAGCAGATTCAATTGCGCATTGTACAGCTTTTTCCAAATCATTAAACGGCCCTTTGTACGAAACCATGTTTTCGTCCAACAGTGATTCAAGTTTTTCACTGCCTGTACCGGAAAGAAGTATTATATCTTTTGCTTTCCCTGCCGCTTTTGAAAGAGGAGAAAAATCCAAATTTTTATCGGTGCCTCCGGTGACAAGCACCAGGGGCGTATTCCCGCTTAATGCTTCAATACATGCGGCGGCGGCTTCGGGAATAGTAGCGGCGCTGTCATTGTAATAATGGATTTTGTCAGCCTCATGAAAATGCTCCAGACGGTGTTCAATGCCTGTAAAAGAAGCCAATGCACCGCGGATAACAACAGGTTCTGCGCCAAGACCATATGCCGCAAGAGCTGCCGAAAGCATATTAAATCTCTGATGTTTTCCTGGCGTTAAAAGACGCTGCGGTACCAATTCGACAGTCTCCGTATCTGCAAAAAGACGCGCAATGCCTGTACCATCAGTATTAATCCAGCCTCCGCCGGTTCCTTTATCCAACCGAGCATAAGAGCAGACAAGAGGACGTCCCTTTGTTTCACCAAGAAAACTTTTCCCCCACCTGTCGTCTCCAGCAACTGTTATACAGGATGAATCCTGCCCTCTGTAAATGTTTCTCTTATCGTCAATATAATCATCCATTGACGAATAACGGTCAAGATGATCGTGCATGACAGGGGTTAGAACGGCAGCCTTCGGTTTTAATAATTTGCTTCCGTCTGAAACAGTATAATTTTTAATATCTCCAAGCTGAAAACTTGATAATTCAAGAACTACATCGTCACTTTCTGTTAATTCGTCTAAAAATGTTAAAGGGCTTACAGTAATGTTTCCGCCGAGGAATGCTTTGCCTTTTTTTCTTTCCGAAGCAAGAATCCGATGAAGAGCTGATGCGGTGCTGCTTTTTCCCTTTGTACCCGTAACGGCGAAAAGCCTGGCCCTGGAATATTTAAGAAAAAGTGAAATATCTGTTTCTATTTTTTTTGATACTTCAAGGAACGGTGAATCTTGTCTTACTCCGGGATTTTTAATTACAATATCAGCGTTCTTAAAATCTTCGGTTTTATGTCTGCCAAGAACATAACGCACTGGCTTACTTCCCAGTTCACTGCAGATTCTGTCCAACTGTTCAATTGCAGGCATCAGCGTAATTTCATCCCTAAGGTCTGTAACCATGACATCAGCGCCTTTCTTTAAGAGAAAACGCGCGGATTCAAGCCCTCCTCCGTGCAGGCCAAGACCCATTACCAATGCTTTCATTCCCTTATAATCCATGTTATGTTAATATATTATGCATATATATTCATGTAAACAGGTATGTAATGCCCCAAATTGAAATCAACAGTCCTGTTGATTTGCTTGATGATAAAGGACAACCGCAGAATTTCGGCTGGTCTAAACAGGATTATTATTTTTTCGATCCGGCTTTATCCTACGCGCCGCGCCACGCAATAACTGAGTCGGATCGATATATTGTATTTTCACCGACTCATATGTTTGTTTTTGAAGTAAGGGATGACGGCTGGCTTGGGCACATGAGTATATCTGTTATTTCATTAAAAGACAAAAACCGATCAACGCAAATATATAAATCAATAATGCCGCTTGGGGTTTACGGAATGCCGTCAACCAGTACAGAAGGTTCTATCCGCTGGCGCAAAAATAAAACACATCTTGACTTTATTTGCATGGAAGGCGGAGCCAGAATTATTAAAGTTGATGTACCCAAATTCGGCCGTCATAAAAGCCTTAGAGGAGCGCTGGTATTAAATGAAATTGAGAATTCTCAGTCACTTGTTGCCTGTCAGCCGTGGAGGAATGAAAAAAACGCGTTTAGGTATTTACGGTGTTCTCCGTGGTTTATCGCCGAAGGAGTCATTCAATTCAGCAGCAGTGAAATCTTTTTTTCGCGCGGCAACGCATGGGGCATTCTTGACTGGACAAGGAGCGTCCGTCCAAGAGCGGATATCCGTAATTGGGCCGCTGCCTGCGGAATGAGCGATTCAAGGCTGATAAGTTTTTGTATCGGTTATAGTCAAGCGGATTTTTCTCTTGGGACCGAAAACGGTTTTTTTGTTGACGGCAAAATTAATAAACTGGATCAGGTTACTTTTCATATTCCGCTATCCGACTGGCTTTCTCCATGGCGTTTTACAAGCAATGATAAAAAGCTGGAAATGATGTTCAATCCGCATCAGGAAAGGATCGAAAAGCGGCGTCTCCTGTTTCACAATTCAACCCGTCGTCAGGTTTTTGGTTTTTTTTCAGGTAAGATAGAACTGGATGACGGCTCAGTAATTGAATTTTACAATCTGACAGGTTTTGCCGAACAAAGCAAAATGCATTTTTAGTCAGCTTCTTCATTATTCTTTCTTTTTCTGTATTATTAATATATAATTTTTTAAAGGGAGTTACTATGTTTAAGTTCAGATTCTTATATTCCTGGCGTTTTTATTCATTCGGGAGAGAACAGTATCAGGAATGTATGAATTATGTATTCAATAACAACCTTCTTAGTCTGCGTCAGGGTAACACACTGCTTGCGGTTTTTGCGGTCGTTTTTGCGTTTTTTCCGATGCTAGTCGAACAGGATATTATCAAAGGCTTTATTTACCTCGGCGTAGCATGTATTGCGATGGTTATGTCTTTTATCGCAAATTATACAATGCAGCAGATTAATGTAAATAACCGCATTATTTATCTTTTAATCATATTATTTTATGTAAATCTGATGTTCTTCGGGATATATTTAAGCGTATTATCAAATCCGGACGAGACAGCTACAATTTTTTCATGTTTCATTATTTGCTCTCTTTTATTATATGTCTTTCCGCCACAGTTCAACCTTATCCTTACTTTCTGCTCGCTTACAGCTTTTTTTATTACTACCGTTATTATTAAAGATTTCAGAATATGGGTATACGATATTGTAAACTCATTGGTTGCTGCGATTTTGGGCATATACTTTAGCTGGCATTTTACCAAACTCAGGCTGGGGCTTGAGATAAGCGCGAATAAGCTTGAAGAAGAACGTAATAAGTATGTCGACCAGAGTATTACGGACGAACTAACTCAGCTTAGAAACCGCCGTGATTTTATGGCTACTTTTAACAGGTTTTTATCCAATTACAGAGCATCGGACGACTGGCTTTGCGTTGCTATTGCAGATATTGATTACTTTAAAATGTATAATGATCACTACGGGCACCCCAAAGGAGATGATTGCCTTCGCGCTATCGGAGCGGCTCTTAACAGCCTGAACTCATTGGGTGTTTATGCCGCAAGAGTCGGCGGAGAAGAGTTCGCCCTTCTTTGGTTTGAAAAAGACCCCGCAAATGTTGATAATGTTATTTTCCGCTGGAATGAAACTATCAGGGACCTTAATATCCTGCATGAGAAATCAAAAGTTTCAAAACATGTTACCACGAGCATCGGTGTTTATATCGTCCGCTGCGGTACCCACCATGATACGCAGGTTCTCTACGATTATGCCGATAAAGCCCTTTATACCGCAAAAGGTTCAGGGCGCAACTGTACGATTATTCTGGGTGATGATATCAAGCAGTACAAGATAACCCCAAAAGACAATGACTAACCTGTAGAAACCTTAGGCTGTCGTCCTTATCTCTGCCAGACGAGTATTACAGAACTCTAAGCGTGTCAGCTTTGCATTTATCGTCAATTCCAGAGTTGGACTATGTTTTCATCACAGGTCTGTACAGCGGAGTGATTAAAGCCCTGAACGGGCCGTATCTGAAATAGTGCTGCGATACCATTGCAATTTAACGGGGAAAAATACTACTATTAATATTAATGAAGAATATATCTTTAAGTAAAACAATGTTCGCAATTTCCTGCGCGGCGGCGAGTTTGTTTGCGGGTGCCTGTCTTGAGCCGATTGATATAGACAAATTTCTGAAAGAAGAAAAGGTGCTTGATTATATAGAACATGCGGAAAATTCCATCGAAGGCGCTGAGTTGGTTGGAAATGTTATTCCGGAAAACAATACCGGTGAAATCTGACAGCAAATAATTAAACAATCACAAGACTGAATACGGGCAAATACAATGCCGAGGTATTAACAAGGATACAGAATCTCAGGGGATTTTTGTTTTGTAACAGCTGAAGTATTAGGAAAAATTTATATATCTATTTCCTGTCAAAAACAAACACGCTGGGCAGATCCGGATTTTGAAGATGCCTATACGCTTCTTCCAGATGATGAGAGGCGCAGATATCCTGCGGATCTGCTGCGGCAACTTTTTCAAAGCGCCCAGCTGCAGCGGCGTAATCCTTCATGTGGTATTTTCTCACTCCTGATTCAAAAACCGCTTTAGTGGCAAGACGGTGTTTTTTTTCTTTTAATGGAAGAGCGTCAAGCATGTCAAACAGGGCGACCACTTCATTCACGCCTGCTGCCTGTACCATGCCTATAAAGCGGTAGTCAAACTCGCTTTCATAGCCGGCAAGCTGATTCAATGTATCGCGGGTAATAAGAAGCCCCGATCCGGTTTGTTTGGTCAGATTTTCAACTCGGGAAGCAAGATTGACATTAGCTGAAATTACAGTGCTGGAAAGCCGTTCGTTCTCGCCGACAATTCCCATCATGACGGAGCCTGTGTGGATTCCCACTCCTATATTGATGCCGTCCGCTCCGATTTTTACGCGGGTTTCCCTGTTAACGACAAGTTTCTGGTACAGTTCTATGCCTGCGCGGACTGCATCCATGCCGCCGACAAAAAGCGCCATTGCTGCGTCTCCGATATATTTATCCACAAAGCCGCTGTGTTTTCGGATAATGGGGCCCGCGATACCGAGTGTTTTATTGATAAAGTCAAAGTTCTCCCTCGCAGTCATCATCTCGGAATTAACTGAAAAATAGCGTATGTCAAAGAACAGCACACTGATGTCCCGCTGTACGTTATCTCCGAGTTTCATTTTTGTTATGTCGGAAACTCCCAGATGTTCCATAAATTGCAAAGGCACAAAACGGATTGTTGACTCATTGAGGCGCGTTATGCGATCAAACTGATGCTGAAGCTCTTCGGCCATGCTGTTAAGGCCGTGGCTTACGTTTCCAAGCTCGTCCCGCGCCACATACGACACGCGCGCAGTTCTGTCTCCGTGCGCTATTGTGTGCAGAACTCTTCCAACCACAGAAAGCCGCTTGACAATAATGGATATTAAAATGCAAAGCACCAAAAGAATTATTACACACACGGCCGATACAATGAGCGCGACATATCTTTTTAGATTCAAGTTCCCTATCTCATGGCCTGTCATGTCAAGTCCGATTTCCAACATACCGGAAACGCCGCCCTTGCTGTTATACACCGGCGCTTCGGCAAAAGCCCATGTACCGTTATAAAGTTCCAGAATGTCCGCGATTGGCTGCCCGCCCATAAGAGCGGCGTAGTCTTCTCCCTCAACTGCTTCATCCGGACGGAATAGATTGTACTCCTCGCAGGAAATCGTAACGACGTATTCAAATGCAGGGCCTGTATAAATCGCCGCGTAAAAAGCCTTGTTCCACGGATCTGAGTTGAATCCTACAATCTCTTTAACCTGATTATAAAGCAGTTTGTACTCATCGCTGTGAAAATCCCTGATTGATGTGATGCTGTCGATATCGTCTCCGTTCACCATTTTCGCGGAGAGAACCGCCATCGCAATCATTTCATTGAACAGCGCCTCGTTAAGCTGTTCTGTCATTATGTTAAAAGTAAACGAAAATACCAAAATGAACGCGATTATCAGCAAAGGAATGATAACAACAGTCAGTTTAATAAAAAGCGAAATATATCGGTTAAGTATTCCAATGAATAAAATGCATAATCCGGCTATAAATACGAGAACTCCGAGAACCAGCGCCGTCTGCACCGATGCTATGCGCAGTCTTTCCATGAATGGAAGCTGCAAATCTCCGCTGTAAACGTTAAAATGACTACCGTCGTAAAGCCACACTATGTCTCCGAAAACACCTGAGTATGTATTGCCGCAAAAGCCAAAACCCTTAAGCGAGAATATTTCTCCCTGCGCTATTAACGGATCAAAATACCTCTGCGGAACAACGCGTTGCAAACTATCGCCCCGGAAAACGGAATCAAAACCATAATCCGCTGTTACAATCTTAAAAATAGCGTTTGATGCCATGTCAAAAAACACAAGATTGCCATCATCGCAATAAAAAATATACCAGGGAAGAATACCGCCTTCATTAAGGCTCCAATTAAACGAAGCGCGCATATATACAGATGTGCCGTCTATAACTTCATATATACCGCCGTCCCGCAGAACAAAGGCATAATTCTGCGAATCCTTGAGTACAAGCTGCGCTACAAGAAAATCATCTATCGCAATTCCTGGTATAATTTCTGTTAATACCGTCATCTGCAGTTCATCCCTGAAAGTGTCGTACACATAAAGTGAAACAAAGTCTTTCGCTGTTCTGGAAAATGTCAGTATGCCGTCCTTGCACACGAATGAGCCGAACTGAGAAAAAAGCCTTGGGTTTGTATACACGTCATTATAGCTGATAGATAAAATCTCTTTTTCAAAATGCCCGCGATTATCATATTTTCTGATAATTTCCCGCTTTGTAAGCAAAGAGTCATATTCCGCTTCTATCGCGTAAACATAAAGGTTTCCAGCCTCATCTACAGCGCCGTCAATAATTCTGATATATTCATCGAATTTGTCTATCTCGATTGTGTAGTGTATATTGCCGTCTGTGTCCATGCAAATCACACGGAATGATCCGCTGTCTATAACGTAGAGGTTACCGTCTTTTTCAAATTTAGCCATTGCAGGCGCGACAAATGATGTAGTACTCTGAAAAGGCTCCATCTCAAGGACATCTAAATTTTTAATACAAAAAAAAGCGCATGCTATAAAAACAAGAATAAAGATTATAAATATTGTCCATAAAGGTCTTTTTTTCATTTATCGGAATTTCCTTTAATATTTCCTTCCGCCTCCGCCGTGGCTTCTTCCGGAAGAGCTTGTCCGCATTCCGCCGCCGCTTCCGCCTGAGGAAGAGCTTTCGGTCTGCCGCCTTGTTTTGGTTACCGTACTGTAAAGGAAACTGTCGGTTTTAACCCTGAATGAAAGACTGCCGGGTACAATATACGCCGCGGCCTGTGTACGGGAAAGGGCCGTATTCATCTGCGCTTTCCATGAGTGAACAACTATAAAACCTATCAAAAAGGCAAGCGCCCACGCTAATATAACAATAACGGTATTCCACTGATGAAAAAAGTTGTACCTTCTGCCGCCTTTGGCATCAAGAGAAAGAAATTCCTGCCAGTTTGCCAGAAATGAATTAAAAGCTTCGTATGCATTATTTCCCTGCAGATATCTTTGTGCGTCATTTAAAACCTTGTTCAGCGCATAATCGTTTAAAATATCAATGCCGCTTCCTGATGTGCTTACGCAGATATCCCGGCTGTCAACAACCTGAAGAATAAGACATCCGTCCCTGTTTACGCCGAAACCGTAACCATTATCATCATAAAAGTCATCCGCCCAGGCAAGCGGGTCAGCGTATCCAATAGTCCTTTCCGTTACGATAACAAGATCAAATTTATACTGTGAAGCAATGGATGTTATTATCCTTTGAAGGTTTGCTTTTTGGCTTGCGCCTAGAAGATTGGCGTTATCAATAATCCTTTCCTGCGCGAAGACGGGAGAAGTAAAGCAAATTAAAACAATTAACAAAAATATTTTAGATATGTTTTTATTCATGAATGATTCCTACAATAAGATGCGCAATAACTGAGCTATAATCGTAAAAATTAAGCCGAGAATACCGGTATATAAAAGCCGGTATTTCCATTCCTTTCCGGGATCGGAGGGGAGTCTTCCGACAAGACGGCCTGTCTGGCCGTTCATTAGAAACATATAATTCTGATTTTTGTATTTTGAATTAAGTATCCATGCCGGCAGCATGCTGTAACTAACCTTACCGTCATTAATATTTACTGAGGAACTTTCTTTTACAACCGAATTATATCCTGAAACAGACTTCGCGAATTCGGTTTCTACCGTAGTTTTAATTCTGCTGCCCGCGCGTTCTTTGCTTTTGTCAGCTTCCACATCGTATTTCTCCGCTATGTAACCGGAAAGAAACGCTGTCTGGAAATCCTTAATCCCTGAATAATCGAAAGGTTCAATAGCGTCCATGTAACTGTCGTCCATCTTTTCAGAACCGTCAACAGGGACTTTTTCAAACAAAATACTGCCGTCCCTTACAATGGAATAATAATCTGTCTTTGTATAATTATAATATGCGTCACTCCAAAACTTTACTTTTGTTCCCTTATAGCGCACATACCCCTGCGCGTTCGCGTCAAAAAGCCAGAATGGTAAATAAACTCCCTGAATGCTGTTAATACGGTTCTCGCTATTAAAGGAATCGGGAAGCAGCTTCTTACCTTTGTAAAAGTTTTTTAAAGCATCCGTTGCGGCGTTCTTGTCCAGTTTAAAGGGGATAACATAGTTGGGCTTTAGGAATCCCGAAAGACGGCGCAGTACAATCTGCGAATTGCCGCAATTTGGACACACCATTGCCGCCGTATTTTTATCCCCAAGCAATTCCGCGCCGCAGGAAGGGCACGACCCTTGAGTAAGCGCGTTAAGTTCGTCCGAATCCCATTTATTTAAATCACCTCTTCCGTCAAAGTTAAACTTATCCTTTTCCGCTACCGCGATTTCTTTCTGGTACGCTTCCAGTGCTGCAATTTCAAACTCGGTATCGCAGAAAGGACACTTCATACCCTGCGTAGAACTGTCAAACTTGACGGCCCCGCCGCAGGCAGGACATTTATATTCTTTTATCTCCATTGTCTATCCTTACTGCTGATACTGTAATTATTCGCGTAATATTACCGCGGTTTACCGCAATCCGCACAGAACTTTCCTGTGTTTCCGCTGTGTCCGCACGAGCATGTCCACTCTCCCGATGCCGGAGCTGGTTTACCGCAATCCGCGCAGAACTTTCCCGTGTTTCCCGTATGTCCGCAAGAGCATGCCCAGCCTGCAGCCGGTGCGGGTTTTCCGCAATCCGCGCAGAACTTTCCCGTGTTTCCCGTATGTCCGCAAGAGCATGCCCAGCCTGCAGCCGGTGCGGGTTTTCCGCAATCCGCGCAGAACTTGCCTGTGTTTCCGCCGTGTCCGCAAGAGCATGCCCAGCCTGCCTGCTGCGCGGGAGCTGCCGCCTGCTGCTGCGCTCCCATCTGGAAGAGCGCCTGGGGATTCATACCGCCAGCCTGTCCTGCCATTCCCATACCCATAAAGCCTGTCATCGCTCCTGCAGTGTTTCCCGCGGCAGTACGCATAGCGTCGCTCTGTGCATTGACAAGGGCAGCAGCAGCCATTGTCGGATCGCGCATTACAGCCGAAGACTGAAGGTCTTTTATCTTCTTTTCGTCTTCAGGAAGCGCGGTGCATGTAATTCCAAAGTTGACAATCTCTATGCCGCGGACATCCCGCCATTTGCCGCTGAGAGCTTCGTTCAGGATTTCGGCGAGTTTCTCGGTTTGAAAGGAAATCTCGTGATACTCAAGGCCGGTGCCAAGTTTTCCAAGCGAGGGCCCCAAAACGGTAATGATCTCGCTTTTAAGCTGGCTGTCAATATTGTCCCTTCTGTAATCTTCAGTCACATTACCGCAGACATTGGAATAAAAAAGCAGCGGGTTTATCATTCTGTAGGAATATTCTCCGTTCGCGCGCAGGCTTATTGTCATACGGAGATTAATATTAGGATCAACTATAAGGTACGGAATCGGGTTTGGAGTACCGTATTTATTTCCCATAATCTCTTTAGTGTTGAAATAGTAAATCCTCTGGTCTTTTCCCGGACTTCCGCCGTGTTTAAAACGATCCCCTATACTCTTAAAAATACCTACTATTCCCTTATCGAGCCCTCCGAAGAAAACACTGGATTCGCTTGACTGGTCATAAGTATAGTGCCCTTCTTCGGAGCAGAATTCCATAACGCGCCCGTTGTCTATAATGACCGCAGCCTGTCCCTTGTTTACAACAATACCCGAACCGTTCGATATGATATTATCCTCACCTTTTGTATTACTGCTTCTCTTGCTTATACGTTTCTGCCCCTTCGCCGCAAGCACATTCGCGTCCATACTCTCGCAGACAAAGAACTCAAGCCACTGATCCGCAAATGTTCCCCCGACAGCTCCTGCCAACGCTTTTATCAAACCCATATGATCCTCCGTGTCATCCTCTAATTAACGTATTATATAACGGAAAGCGAAATAAAGCTAATTTGAACCTCAGTTCCAGGTTACTTCATAGATAAGGGGGGTTTCCGCGACAAGGAGGTCCAAAAGGGGTATGTCAAATTCCGCTCTTCTGCCGGAGTAGGTTCCTCCCCTGACGCTGGTAATATTGCCGGGAAAGTCAATGGAGGCGCGGATTCTTGAGTAGGCGATTTCATCACTTATTGTCCGGTTGTAGAAGGAAGCGACAAGATTAAGGTATTCGGTTTTATTTAATTCCTCGCCTGTAGCAAGAGGCGCCATAAGAGCGTTCAGGTAATCGGAGATTTCGGGGGATAATAACTCAAGTATCGCAGGGCCGTTTTGCCGGTTTATGTTGATATTACACCGCCCGCCTGCTGCGGTCTGTTCAAATGTGATAAAACCTCTTCGGACATTTCTGCCTGTTTCCGCGGCGGACAGGAACTCCCCTATTTGAGAAATACGCACCTGCCCTTCTATCGCAGCCTCAGATGTATTTCCAAGCGACGCCGAGGCAACACCCGGCGCGCTTGACATTGAACGGGCAATGGCAGGACCATCAAGCACAGGCCCGTTTGACTGACCGCCTGCTCTTGAAAGAGAACGAATCAGTGTTGTCATTCTGGGCTCCAGACGTATGTTTACAGACATGAGCGCTGAGCCGTCTGAAGCAAGAGAGCCCTCTATCCTCGAGGCGCAGGATAAAAAAACACAGCAAAACCATGTAAAGAACAGCAGGGCCGTAAATGACAGAAAGCGTCTCATAGACATCAATATATCATTATTTTACGTAAAAAACCAACATTGCAGGACAGAAGCCTTGTAAAAACTAGAAACACCAAATCATTAACTTTACGTCTGTCCCTAATTCAGGACAGACCTCCCGTCAAGCCTTGACGCGATCTCACACCAATGCTTGACGCGATCTTACACCAATGCTTGACGCGGTCATCCACCAGGCCTTGACGCGATCTCACACCAATGCTTGACGCGATCTCACACCAGGCCTTGACACAACCCCACACAAAGCCTGGGGCTGTACAAGAAGTTGGTTACTTCTTGAACAGCTCTCGTTTTTTCCCCTATTTCAGCGAAATACTACGAAAAAACCACAATAAAGAAGATGTCCGAACAAGTATTTCATACTTTTCGGACACCGCCAGGCTTGTTTCAAAATGGTTTAAAGCTGCTTACGTTTATTGTTGCGGCCAGAGTTGATCTTGGGTTCCATAGATTGACGCCGCACAATTCATATACCAATTATTACTCCATCCGGTTGGATTAAGACTATTATGTTTTATGAATATGTCTTGATTGGCAAGCCAGCCGCTAAAGGCTAAATTGCCAACGGATGTAACACTACTTGGAATAGTAATGCTTAAAAGACTGATACAGCCGCTAAAAGCATATTGGTTGATACTGGTAACACCTTCGGGGATCGTTATGCTTGCAAGGCTGGTGCAGCTTTGGAACGCATTATTACCTATGGAAGCAGTGCTTCCGCTGGATATTGTTACGCTTGTAAGGCCGCTGTTGGAAAACGCATAATTACCGATAGTTTTAACGCTGCTGGGGATTGTTATAGGTGATGTAAGTTTGCAACTAGAGAACGCATAATTACCAATGGCAGTAACGCTGCTGGGGATTGTTACACTTGCAAGATTAGTGCAGCCTTCAAACGCACTATTGCCGATGGTAGTAACGCTGCTGGGGATTGTTATACTTGCAAGGCTGGTGCAGCCAGTAAAAGCAGAATTACCGATAGAAGAAACCCTACTGTTGCTGCTGAATGTTACGCTTGTAAGATTAGTGCAGCCTTCAAATGCATTATTGTCTATGGTAGTAACACTGTTGGGGATTGTTATATTTGCAAGGCTGGTACAGCCATAGAACGCTTTCTCTCCTATGGAAGTGACATTGTTTGGGATTGTTATACCTGCAAGGCTGGTGCAGCCGGAGAACGCCTCCCGTCCTATTGTATTAACGCTGCTGCCGATTGTTACGCTTTCAAGACTGGTAAAATCTTTGAATGTACCAGGGCCTATAGAGGTAACATTTTCGATTTTCACGGTTTTGATATTTGCTACATCAAAAGCTTCGCTGAGATCAGGTAAAGTCGCCGACTTGATTGTTATGCTTTCAAGGCTGGTGCAGCCGGAGAATGCATTCGCGCCTATGGATGTAACTCTGCTGCCGATTGTTACATCCTTAAGGCTGATGAAATCTTTAAACGCATTTTCGTGGATTGCAGCGACATTAATCACTACACTTTCAATAATATTTTTATCAAAAGCTTCGCCGTAATTAATATTACTATTATCAATTTCTATGTTCTTAAGGCTGGTACAGCCTGTAAACGCGCCTGCGCCGACAGTAGTAACGCTGGAGGGGATTTTTATGTCAGCAAGGCTGGTACAGCCATAGAACGCACCCGCTCCGATAGAAGTAACGCCTTCGGGGATTTTCACGTTCGTAATAGCAGTTCCTCTGAATCCGTCTACAGCTATGGCGGCTACACTTCGTCCCCTTAGAGGATCCGTACTAGTTTTTCCGCTCAGAGGATCTGTACTGGGAACTGCTGAAGGAATTCTAATATCATTAAGGATACTGGCATAATTTACGCCTGCTTCTCCTATTGAAACCGTTACCCTGCCGTCTACCGATTCATACTTAAGGTTAGGCGTATAATCAAGGCGGGCAATACTGCCTGTTATAGATTCGCCGCATCTTACACAATTTGCCTGATATGCGCCTGCGGCGTCATAAGTTGGATATGTCGTTATAGTGCGTGTTTCCTCATCAGCAGTGTGTCCTAGTTTACCTTGTACTGTTTTACCGCAATCCAGACATTTCTTATCTTGGGTACAGGTTGCCCTTTCTATGTCAACATTGACATGTTCGCAGGCAGGACCGCAGGAGGTAAAGGTAAAGGATATAAACGTGGTTAACATGATTAGTACAAAAATACTAACCCTTGTCTCTTTTTTAATTTTCATGTCATTTCTCCTTATTAATATTGTTTAATATAACGCAATTTTTACATTATTAAATACTGTTATACTTTTTTAAAGTTTGCAAGAGAAAAATGCGTTTTTGTATTAATAAGCCTTTATTCCGGACTGGGGTGGCTGTTTTTTCCAGGCTGTAATAGACCTTTATACCGGAATTAAATATACAATTGTACATTTTCAAAAAACATGTCAAAATGGATGTTATTGTGACCTGTAAAGCGTCATAAGTAACAGGGGTTTTAATGCCCTTTTACCAATATAAAGATTTTGGAGGATATCATGGCAGTTCCACACACCGAGAAACCCTGGGAGTTTTTGAATGATTATCGGGGAAAGGATTTTAAGGGGGATTGGCCCACTATGCCGGAAATGTTCAGGATTACAGTTTCAAGGTACCCTGAACGTCTGTGCTTTACCATATTTGATCCGGACAGAATAAGCCTTAACTATACTCAGTCATTAAAAATAATAGAGGCTGTCGCGCGCTGGCTTAACAGCAAGGGAATAAAGCGCGGAGACAGGGTTGCGGTATCCGGAAAGAACGCACCTGAATGGGCAGTTACATATCTTGCGATTCTGTTCGCAGGCGCCGTAATTGTGCCGATTGATTATCAGCTTAAAAACGAAGAAATTGATTCTTTATTAAAAGCATCCGGAGCAAGGATGCTTTTTGTGGATGAAGAAAAATACGATTACTATATGCAGAAACCGGTTAAACTGGATGAAGTTATTTCCCTGAAAAAAGGCATCGGGACGTATGTGTACGATCTTGACGGGCCTGAAGCTAAAATTGAAAAAGCGGAAGAAAAAGACCTTGCCGCGATTCTTTTTACGTCAGGCACGACAGGCGTTCCCAAGGGGGTAATGCTTACGCATAAAAACCTTGTATCAGATGTTTATCTTGCTCAGGGAACTCCCCTCATAATTCTTCATACAGACATATTTTACGCGATTCTTCCGATTCATCATTCATACACAATGCTCGCGGTTTTTATCGAAACAATCTCTGTAGGAGCGGAAGTTGTATTCGGAAAGAAAATGGTAACAAGCCAGATATTAAAAGACCTTAAAGAAGCGCAGATAACAATGCTGTTGGGCGTACCGATGCTCTTTAACAAGGTGCTGGCGGGAATCATCCGCGGTCTTAAGGCGAAAGGCCCTGTTGTTTACGGCTTAATTTCTTTCATGATGGGGATATCAGGCGTCATTAAGAAAATATTTAAAGTAAACCCGGGCAAAAGGATGTTCAAGTTTGTTCTTGACAAGGCATCCCTTACATCGATACGCATCTGTATTTCAGGAGGCGGCCCTCTTGCGCCCAGTGTATTCCGCAAGTACAACCAGCTCGGCATCGACTTTGTTCAGGGCTACGGTTTAACGGAAACTTCCCCGATTATTGCAATTAACCCAATCGAAGCGTATAAAGAAACCAGTGTCGGCCGCCCGTGTCCGCAGGTTGACATGAAGATTCTCAATCCCGATGAACGCGGCGTAGGAGAGGTAATTGTAAGAGGCCCGATGGTAATGCTCGGTTATTACAACATGCCCGATGAAACAGCACAGTCCTTTACAGCTGACGGTTATTTAAAAACAGGCGATCTTGGCTATCAGGACAGCGAAGGTTATCTGTATCTTACAGGCCGCGCCAAGAACATGATTGTTACAGAAGGCGGGAAAAACGTATACCCCGAAGAAATAGAAAACGAGTTCCAGCTTTACGAGGTAATCGATCAGATTCTTATCCGCGGATATGTACTGGATGAGAAAATGAAAACAGAAGGCATCGAAGCGCTTGTTTATCCCAACCCTGATTATAAAAACGCGAAAGGCGGAGCTCCTTCCAAAGACGAATTGAAAACCCAGATTGACAGCATTATCAAGGAAGTTAACCAGAGACTGCAGCCGTATCAGAAGATTAACAAGTTCGAACTCCTTGATAACCCAATGGAAATGACAACAACGAAAAAGATTAAAAGAGGCAGATTATAAAGCTTCAGGGCGCTTGCACCTGGTTTTCAGTTTATGATATTTTCCCGAGGCGCAGGCGTCGTGTATTCCGTGCATGATTTCAAGTACATGGCTTACAAGCTCTGCGGATGCGCGGTGAGGTTTCTTGCTTTCAATCGCCTCCGCCATTTCGGTAAGCCCAAGTCCGCGGGAGTTTTCCTTATAGTTTTTTAACAGCGGAATCTCCGACCATTTTTCCTCACGGAAACGTTTGGCGAATATCGGGCCGCCGAATGTATTGGGGTCGGGAACCTGTAATGTACCTTCTGTTCCGTATATTTCAATACGCGGCAGCGAATGGGAGTACACGTCAAAACTTGTGATTATTGTCCCAATAGGCCCGCCTGCAAACTCAAGCACGCCTGCGATATGCGTAGGGACTTCGACATTAATAATTTCACCGTACTGAAACTGATTTGTAATTGTCCTTGTAGGATTACTGATTCTCGCACTGCCGCAGACTCTTTTAACAGGGCCCAGAATACTGACAAGCGCCGTTAAATAATAAGGGCCTACATCGAACATCGGCCCGCCGCCCTCCTGATAGAAAAAGTGCGGACTGGGATGCCAGTGTTCAGGGCCATGACTCATCATGATAGCTGTCGCTGCGACAGGCTGCCCTATCCAGCCGTCGTCTATAAGTTTGCGGCAGGTTTGAAGGCCTGCTCCAAGAAAAGTATCGGGCGCTCCTCCTACCCTTACCATTTTTTCCGCCGCGGTTTTTATAAGCTGCGCCGCATCTTCACGTTTCGTACAGAACGGTTTTTCATTATAAACATGCTTTCCCGCACTGACCGCGGCAAGAGCCGCTTCATAATGGGAAGCAGGAGGAGTGATGTTCAGTATCAGATCGATATCGCTGCCTTTAATCATTTCCTCAGCTGAATTAAAAGCTTTTATTTTATAATTTTCCGCCGCCTTCTGAGCTTTCTCAAAAATAATGTCGGCAATAGAAACCACTTTTACCCTTTTTCCGAACATTCCTGTCAGGTTATCAAGATAAATCTTGCTGATATTGCCGGCTCCGATTATCCCTATTCTAAGCATACTCACTCTCTTGCTTAACGCCGACAGGCGGCGCTTTGCACATGACCTTCCAGCCCTTCGGCGCGTCCGATAATTTCCGCCGCGCCGCGCACTTTATCAAAACCTTTTCCAGGCGAGCAGTTAAGGGTTGTAACAATCTTCAGGAAATTATGTACTGACAGGCCTCCCGTAAATTTTGAGCTTCCTGATGTCGGCAATGTGTGATTAAGCCCCGCTGCGTAATCTCCGAATACTTCCGCCGAAAGCTGCCCTATAAAGAGAGACCCGTAATTTTTTAATGACGGAATCCAGCTGTCAGCGTCTGTCAGGTGAAGCTCAAGGTGTTCAGGCGCGATTGTATTTGCGATGCGTATCGCTTCGTTTTTGCTTTTATAAACTATAATAACGCCGCCTGAATTAATTGAGGAGCGGGCGATTTTTTTTGTCGGTAATGCCAGAATCATTCTCTCTATTACAGCGTTTATCTTATCCGCGAATACCCTGTTGGGAACAAGCGCTCTTGCCCTGGCGTCCGGATCATGTTCCGCCTGCGCGAGCATGTCCGCGGCGACAAGATTCGCGCCTATCTCGTTTTCTTTTAGACCGTCAATATTTGATTCGCTGTCCACCTGGCTTGACTGGGGATCGGAAATAATCAAAACATCGGACGGGCCTGCGATAAAATCAATTCCGGCTTCGCCGAAAAGTATTCGTTTCGCGGCGGCTACATATTTGTTACCGGGGCCTGCGATAATGTCGGCGCGGGGAATTGATTCAGTACCAAGGGCAAACGCGGCGATTGCCTGCGCTCCGCCGACAGAAAATATGCGCATTGTCTTGTTATCCGATACTTCGGCGGCAATGGCTGCCGCGGCAAGTATTTTTTTGTCAGGCTTTCCGTTCTCCGCAGGAGGCGATGACAGAAGCACTTCTTCTACACCCGCGCAGAATGCGGGAATCATTCCCATCAGCACGGAAGAAAAAAGAGGAAACCGCCCGCCGGGAATATATATTGCGGCGCGTTGAACAGGAATTACCTTTTGCCCTGTTATGACTCCGTCTGCCATTTCATGTTCAAAATTGACATATTGCTCTTTCTGCTTCTGCGCGAAACGCATTATATTATTTGCAGCGAGCGCAAGCGCCTGTGTCAATTCAGGATCATTTGCGCGTAATTCTTCAAGGGCAAGATTTGCTTCCGTTACGGGAACTTCAAGCTGCATCGGAGATGATTTATCGTATTTTGACGCGAATTTCCTGACTGCGGCGTCTCCTTTGGCGCGCACTTCCTCAATAATGTTTCTGACTTTATTATCTGTTCCAGGATCATCGCTTTTTCTTTTTTCTTTCTTCCAGTAAGCGTCAAATTCTTCGCTCTTGATAACTTTCATCCTTTTCTCCTTTCTGTAATATCTTTGCATGTTTTAATAAATATATCCATCTGTTCATCCGTTCCAATGCTGACCCTGATAAAATCTGCGATTCTTTCCCTGTTAAAATGCCGGACCAGTATTCCCTGCTCCCTCAGGGCTTGAAACAATTCCCTGCCTCCCAAACTTGAGAATCTTATAAATATAAAATTTGCGCAGGAAGGCAAAACGGTAAAGTTAAGGCTGCGCAGTATTTCTGTTACCCGCTCTCTTGTCGCGATTACCCGGCTATTGATACCGCTGTAATACTGCGTATCTTTTACCGCGGCTTCGCCCCCCGCCAGTGCAAGACGATCCAATGTGTATGAATTAAAAGAATCGCGCATACGCCTAAGCCCTTCAATTAAATTCTCATTGCCGATCGCGAAACCCGCGCGCAGTCCCGCAAGAGAGGTTGATTTTGAAAGAGTGTTTACTATAAGCAAATTTGGAAATTTATTTATTAGTGTCACCGCGGATTGCGCGCCGAAGGCGGCGTATGCTTCATCCACAATAAAAACCTTTTTCTGCCTTTCAAGAAATTCCGCCAGAAATATAATATCATTAAGCTCTAGAGCGATTCCGGTAGGCGCGTTAGGGTTTGAAATTACAACGCCGTCCGAAGGTATCCTGTAATCGCTTATATTTATGGAAAAATCTTCCCTGAGCGGTATAAGGCTGTACGGTATATCCCAAAGATCCGCGTAAACAGGGTAAAAACTATATGTAATATCCGGGAAAAGTATTGTTTTTTCAAAGAACGCGCCGAACGCGAAAGCAAGAATCTCATCGGAGCCGTTACCTGCAAATACCTGCTGTGGATTTACACCGTAACAGGCTGCCGCAGCTTCGCGAAAGGCGGTACATTCAGGATCCGGATAAAGGCGTAAACTGTCATCCGCCGCCTTTTTAACAGCCTCAATTACTTTGGGAGACGGAGGATAAGGATTTTCATTTGTGTTAAGCTTTATAAACTGCCTGTCTTTGGGCTGTTCGCCGGGAGTATACGGAGATAAATTCCTTGCGCGCTCATTCCAATAATTATTCATAATTCACTGTTTACTATGTCTTCTGTCTAATTCATCAAGTATTTCCTTGATTGTAACGTCCGCGCGCGACGCAAGCACTGTGGTAAAATATAAAAGATCCGCCGCTTCCCAGATGATTTCTCCGCGGTCTTTCGCTTCGCACAGTTCCTTTGCTTCTTCCATGATTTTTTCGCGAACAAGTCCGTCATCAAGCGCGGCGGTGTAAGAGCCGGGCGCCGGATTTCGCAGGCGCTCTTTGATTATATCCTGCAGATATTCAAGCGTATAGTTCCTGTTAGCTGAAAAGCATGACCACGCGCCTGTATGGCAAACAGGGCCTGCGGGCTGTGCAACAGCAAGAACTGCGTCCCGGTCGCAGTCGACGCGAAGACGGACAAGTTTTAAAACACTGCCTGAGGTCTCTCCCTTCATCCAGAGTTTATCTCTTGTCCGGCTGTGAAAACACACATTGCCGCGCTTGAATGTTTCGGCTAACGCTTCTTTATCGGCGAAGCCTGTCATTAATACCTGTCCGTCCGGGGTTTGAACTATAACAGGGATAAGGTATCCCCATTCCCGGCATTTCTTCCAGTTAAGGGACGCTATAAACGCGTCCGCTAAATTTATTTTTCCGGTATACAGAGCCATGCCAAGCTGCACATCGCAGCCAAGAGCGGCCATATCCTCAATTTCTCCCAATGTTGAAACGCCTCCTGCCGCGGTGATTTGGCAGTTAACCTCTTCGCGTAATTTCCGCACAGGTTCAGGATCGATTCCTGTCATTGTGCCTTCGCGTTCTACGCAGGTAAAAAGCAGTTCAGACGCGTAAGGTTCAACGGCTTTCGCGGCTTTTATCAGATCAAGGCCTGTAGGAGTTTTCCAGCCGTCCACGACAATTTCGTTAAACCCTGTATTTACTGCGCGCGCGTCGACTGCTACAATCAGCCTCTGCCGCCCAATCTTTTTTGTCATTTCTTCAAGGAAGGGAATATTTACCGCGAACTCTCCGCCGTCAATACCTGCGCCTTTTTTCGCAGGATCGCGGAAAGCGCCTGACCCTACAATGATTTTCCGCGCACCAAGACTGACAAGCTCTCCAGCCTGCCGCACTGTCCTTATACCGCCGCCTACCCTGCACTCGGCTTTCCGTAAAAGAGGTTTTATCATTTCCAGGTTTGAACCTTTGTTCATCGCGGCGTCAAGATCGATTACCGCGATTTCGCCGTAAATATCGAACTGCGCCGCCAGATCCGGAGCATTATCGCGTTGAAGAATGAGTTCATCACCCTGTTTTAACTGAACAACTTTGCCGTTTTGTATATCAATTGATGCTATGACCATGAGAGTATTATAAATAAAAACAGGAGAAGATTCAATGCGGATTTATTAAAATATATTTATTTTCTTTTTTCAATTCTTTTTTCTACATCTTTATATATTTCCATTTTGTCTTTTTTGCCTATTCCCCAAATTTCTATTATTTCTATATTTTTTTCATCTTCTGTTATTCTGTATACAATTCTATATTTCTTTTTATTAAAATATATTTTATAATACCCCGTTAGATCAATATTATTTTTATTTCCTAATGATTCACCTAAATACGGATTTTCTTCTAAATCTTCAAATTTATCATCAACTATTTTTCTTAGGCTTCCATCAAGATTTTTATATTCTTTTTGAGCTTCAGGAATTAATTGTATATCCATGATACTTATTTTCTTTTAATTTTTTTCCATGAAACATTATTTTTAGGATTATATGTTTCCATTCTTTTATCTATTATTTTTTTTATTTCATATCGTTCATAGATTTCTTCAATTTCTTTTAAATACTCATATTCTTTAAATGACAACAAAACAGCTTCCATGTTGTTATTTTTTAAAATATATACCGCTTCTCCGGTACTGGATAAAGTCCTTACTGTTTGGGTTAATTCTTTTTGAAGCCTTGTAATAGGTACCATTTGCTTTGGTTCCACCAACATAGTCTGCTCCTTGGATAATAATATATATAGAATAATATATATTATTTATATAATATCAAGTATAATTTCACTTGAACCAACAAACTTTACTCTTCCTTTTTTTTCTTTTGCTTCATAGTCATTTATTGCCTGTCTGTCAATTATATCTTCGTATTATTCGTTTAACTAGTTCACAAACAACTCAGGTATTTCTTTCTGTAAAAACTCCTTAATCGAATAGGTATGAGTAAGGACTAAATTCATATCTTCTTCCAAAAGGCTCAATCCCAAATCATATCTGGGTTGAATGGCAAAATGAGTTATCACACCGCAAGGAGTCCTGATACTGACAAAATTTGGGCGGTGTTTTTCGGCAATTATAACTAATTTATTAAAATCGTGAATATTAAGGAGGATCTTCTCCAAAAATCACCAGAACGCCTTTTAAGTATTTTTCTACGGCTTACTGGCAATGATATGTAATAATTTCAGTTGGAATGGGTCTCATATTGGCTGTAAGATGCTCCGCCACACCTAAATCCCGATCAGCTAAAAACCGCCAGTCCCTGAGTGTATTATCCTGTTTACCCATAAATACGATTCCCGTCCCTGTTTATTTTTCTCTCCAGAGTAGGACCGTTAATACGCTGTAAAAAATTGGACTTCTTTTTAGCAATTATATCAAAGGGCATATTCATTTCGGGAACAATCGCCATCCGTATCTGTAAGCCTGCGTCAAGCTCCCGCAGTTCAACATCATCTTTTAAGACCACATAAAAATCAAGGTCTGAATCTTTATGAGGCGTTCCATAGGCATAAGAACCAAAAAGATATATTTGCTCTACAGGAACAGCATTTATTATGAGATCTTTAAGTTTATCAATTTCGGCTTGCACCGCAGTATCCATGCTCCCATTATTAAATATATCATGCATTATTTCAACTCTAATCGATTTAATTCGTTTAATTCGATGACTGCTGCGCTGTCAACGCCGGATTCATTTCATCCAAAAGCTTCCCGCAATCGTCTCCGAAAAAATGATAAAAAGGAATATTTTATAGATATTATGGAATGAATTTGAGAACAAGGAAACAAATGAGGCAAAATTCGCAGCAGTATTTGACAGGTTAGAACCTTTATTACAAAATTACCTAACAGAGGGTTGTGCATGGAAAAATAATAATGTAAATTATGATATGATCATAAAAAATAATAAACATATTGAACAAGGATCAAAGGAGATATGGAATTTTGTTTTAAAATTATTGGATAAAGCCGTTGAAAAAGGATATTTAATAAATTATTAGAAATTATTACTCCAAACAAACTAAATATAAAATTCTGTGACAAACCAATAATGCAGTTTAACCTTTATAAGGACATAAAAATATTTTACAAAGACACCTGCAGTATAATGATGCGGGGCGAAGCGCAAAACCTGATTCCGTTAGGCAACCTAATCATGGGTAATGAAGGGAAGGATAAAACCGGATGGCGTGATCCCGCTCTTTGGTTTATGGCGACAGTATCTGATAAAGAAGAAATCCTTTTAACAGCGATTATGACGCCGCCTTATAACCTGACTCTTTTTGCGAAAGACAATAAACTAAATGACGGCGCGGTTACATGCCTTATAAAAGGAATTGCACAAACGGGAAATAAAATTCCCGGAGTAATGACAGAAAATACATTGGCTGAATATTTCGCCGGAGCTTATGCGAAAGCGAATAACGTTCAATATAAAATAAAAACAAAAATGCGCATTCATGAACTTGTAAGTGTAAATCCGGATATTCCAAAAACCGGCACATTAAGGCTTGCGCGTGAAAGCGATATGCCGTTCCTCCCATACTGGCTAGAAAGTTTCAACTTTGACTGTTTTGGCGAAGTGTTGAATATAAACCCCGATCCTGAGCACTATCGGTATCACATAAAAGGACAGACATTGTATATTCTGGAAGAAAACGGCATCCCTGTTGCCATGGCGCAAAAATCCAGAGAAATGCAGACTGTTTGCGGCGTAAGTTATGTTTATACTCCCCCATATTTTCGGGGTAAAGGTTATGCCACATCCTGCGTTGCAGCCGTAAGCCGCCTTATACTTGAAAAGGGCTTTACAAAATGCGTCCTTTACACAGATCTTGCAAATCCTGTATCCAACAGTATATATAAAAAAATCGGTTATAATCCGATTTGCGACTCTCTGGAAATTAAATTTGAATAAAATTCAAATATTTGTATATAATTATATGCATGAAACGTTCGCATATAAATAGTTATATCCGTGAAACAGAAATATTCCTTGAAAAAATGCAATTTGCATTGCCGCCTTTCTCCTTCTGGACTGCTGAAGAATGGAGTAATAAAGGGCCTGAGTATAAAGAAATTACAAACAATCAGTTTGGCTGGGATCTAACAGATTTTGGCAGAGGAGATTTTGAAAAATGCGGTCTTTTATTGTTCACTATCCGCAACGGAAATGTAAAAAAACCGTACGGAAAACCGTACGCGGAGAAAATATTAATTGTAAGAAAGAATCAGATAACGCCTTTCCATTTTCATAAATCCAAAATGGAAGATATTATTAACCGCACAAGTACAGGATGTTTAAAGGTTCAGCTTTATCACTCTTTAAATGACAAAGAATTGGATAAGTATTCCAATGTGCCTGTTTCAGTTGACGGACGGAATTTTACAGTAAAAGCAGGCGCGGTTATCAGTCTTGAAAAAGGGGAAAGCATTACATTACAGCAGGGGATTTTCCATCAATTTTGGACAGAGGACGAAATGCTTCTTTTGGGCGAAGTATCCATGGTTAATGATGATCATCGAGATAATTTTTTCTGCGAAAATATAGACCGCTTTCCTGTCATAGAAGAAGATGAAAAACCATACCGTTTACTGATCGGCGACTACAGGAAATATTTGAAAAACATCTGACCTGTTTTACTCTTTATCTGCGAAATAAACAAAAAAGTAACTTGTTATATCTTCGTCATACCCGGAAATATCGTATGAACTTGTATGATATAGAATTACAGACTCTGAATTTTTTTTCCCCATGCGATCAAGAACATAGATTCCCATTCGGTTATCGCATATAACCATATTCCAAAAAGCATTGTTAATATTTTTAAGGTACTGCATTGATTTATAATCATTTAATGCCGTCTCTTCAACGCCGCCTTTATGAGAAAAATCCGATGAAATTAATAAAAAATTTTCCAATTTTCCCTTTATATCAAATTCTTTTTCAAGAACATCAGTAAGCATTCCTCCTGTGCGCGTATTTACTTCAGATTCCGCGCTAACGGCAATGGCGATAACTTTTGCCTCCGGAAAATATTTTTTAATATAAGGCATTAATGCGGATATTCCGTGTTCCATAAAAAACACATTTGGATCAAGTGATACCTCAAGCAGTCCGGCTATTTCATTAACTTTATCCCTGTCAGATTCAACAAAACCAATGCTGCCGGAAGCATTGCCTGATATTCTGCTGTCCCAGCTTCCAATGGTTAATGAAAAAGGCTGAAGAGAAACGCCGTAATGATCAGGGCTTATGATAAAAAACCTTTTAATATCCCTCATTTGAGAAAGATGAAAAAACCACGCGTCAATATAATCATGTGCAAGAATATGATGGCTTACTATTCCTGCCCAAGGAAGAAAATCACGCGGCACATTATTTACAGACAAAGCGCCTGAAGATTTGTATTCCATCTCCTTAAGAGAAAGCCATGTATGGTATAAAGGTATTTGAGAAACTGCGGATTCTTTATTAGCTGAAGGTTCATTTATATTTTTGTTACACGAAAATACAGACAGAATTAAAACGAACAATAGGATTTTCATAAAAAGAAATAATTCTTTTGTCATAAATACGTTATCAAGGCGGCAGAACTCTCCCCTGCATCCAGAAGGGAAGATATTCACTCATATCCTGGTTATTCGCGTATACAATTTCCTTCCACTGTTCATTGTTAAGCCTGTTCGACATCGGCTGGTGAAACTCGTAATAACTGAAACCGTATCCGACCGCGATACGCCTGCCCCCCTGGCCGTCATTGAGAGGGATGTAAAGACGGTAAGGAATACCGACCGCGGTTTCCAGAACAAGTCCGATTTCAGCGTTAGTATAAACATCCGCGGCAAGAGCCATCCGCAGCGTATTCTCATCTTCAACATAGCCGTACCTGATTGTATGAGTAAGCGATAAATAAGCGAGCTCTCTTGCAATTATGCTTATCCATACCGAGTCTGCCTCTGATACAGGTTTATCTTCCGCTTCCACAAGGGAAATTTCCGCCGCTTTAATATAAAGCTCATGCAGCCTTGTCAGCATCTGAGATGTGTTTCCATCAAGGTAACCGTACTTCTGCAATATTTCATATAACTTCTGAAAAGCGACTATCGAGGCGTTCCAAAAAGGAATGTTCGGTTCAAGGTAATGAATGGGAGCGGGAAGAGGTTTTGTTCTGAAAGTAGGATCATCGCTTCCTCCTCCCATTTCAGCGTAAACCTGCTTGGCGTAAAGAATTGTATCGTGGCGAAGCTCCGCCCACACTCCGTGAGCTGAGTTCATCGCTTTTAAACTCCATCCCGGCTTTTCGGTAAAATAAAAACCTGTTCCGCCTTCAAACATGGAGAGCGTCTTTATCTGGTATAAAACATTATTGTAATATGTTGACATCCAATAATCGATATTTACTTTTTCAAGATCGCGCTGAAGTTCATTCATTTTCTCTTCAAGCCCCGCGTGTATCCGGTAATCGCTTTCACCTAACAGCCAGTCCGCGGTAGCGGAACCCAAAACTTTCATAATATCAAGACCCTTTACCATATGACGGGGGGAAGCAACGTTATAGTATCTGGGCGGCGATAAATGCTGATGAATTTCGCTGTCCAGCGTATAACGCTGGCCGAACAAACGCCATCCCATCGGAGGTTTGTAATCCTCGATCAGGTACCCTCCGTCATGCGGGCCTTCAAGAAGGGAAAAACCGGAAATTGAAGGAGGACGCATCTCGCTGTATTCTTCCGTGATAAATCTTTCAACATTGACGGGATTACCGTACCACTGATTAAAACTATTTCCTTTAATTCTTTCCCATAAAGGAGCGAGTTCAATAAAACTTATATCATCCGACACGCCGATTAATTCCGTAATGGGATCAAAAAGCGAGCTCCATATATGTTTTATTACAGGCGAAGCTTCAGTAATATCCGTAATAAAAAGAGCCAGAGGCGCCATTCTGAGCGCGTACTCCCTTGTATCTCCTCCTCCTCCAAGATTAAAGTTAATGCGCCCGTACCACATAAGAGCGCGGAAATATGCAGATAACACTCCGTTTTTGGTGTAGTGGCCCCTTGACTTGTACTGGGAATAATCTTCCTTCATAAACGGGAAAATTGATGAAGAATCAATTCCGGAGGCGGCATCCATTTTTTGAATCTCGTCCCTGACCTGCTGCGGGAAAAAAGAAAGAACGCGCTGCGCGTCTTTTTCCCTGTATTCAACGGTTTTAAGGTAATCCTGCCCTTCAATTTTTTCAGGGGCGAGTGCCAACAGCGCCTGCGCAGTCTGAAAATAAAGAAGACTTGCGTTGATTATCTCCTGCGGGAACTGTCCTCTCATCTGTTCTATGGTTTTTATATACTCATCTGTTAACGCAGCCATCTGTGGATAAAAATATTCTTCCTCAAGATATTGAAGCAGCCTGTCAAAAATCAGATGGTTTACATGGGCCGCGAGGTCTGTTGTAACAAAAATACTTGCGGCGGTTTTGTCAAGAAGTCCCATATAGAGACTTATCATATCGTCAGGCCTTTCAAGGCTAAGACTGTATTCGCCGGGTCTTACACTTTGGAAAGCGATGCCGTTTTTTTTAAGTTCCGCCGCTATGTCCTCTCTTATCCTGTCATATCCGCAGTATTGATAAAAGTTTTCAAAATAACCGTTATTTTTATACAATAGCGCGTTTATCCTGTTATCCGAATTTGATTTTCCGATACCGTAAAGATCCGCTCCGAAAACAATTCCCGCTTTGCCGTTCCAGACAGTTTTGTAAAAATAATTAAAATTATCCTGAAAAGAGAACCAGCCCTTATACGCGAAGCTGTTTTTTAATTCTTCACCTAATGGAATAATGGCGGCGAACGGAACCGGCTCTCCTACAGGCAGCAGCATAAGTTCATCATCGGAAGAAATACTTTCCACAGGATAAAAAAGACATACGTCGCTTCCCACAACCGCGGTGCGGCCCTGCGGAACGCCTCCGTCGGGAAGATCAAAAAAACGCAGAGGATCGCGAAGGTATTTACTGTGAGCGGAAGCGTCAATTGATGTTTGCATATTATTAACACTGATCAGGCTAATGTTATGCAAAACAGGCGCGCCGCGTGCATCGGAGGAAAGTTGAGCGCCTTCCAGATGATTGGCGTCATCATCATTCTGAAAAGAATCTAAAGATTCACCGCTTTTTTCACAGTCATAAAAAAACATGCAGAAAAAAAATAAAAAGACAACAGGATAAAATCCTGTACTGAAATAATTTTTCATATTACCGCCTGACACAAACGCCTTTATCTTCGGCGTACTTTTTAATATCCTGAATTGTCGTTTTGTTAAAATGCAAAAGAGAAGCAACCAGAGCCGCGTCAGCGCCCGGCGCTTCTTCAGATAACGCGTCTGTCTCAGAAGACGCTGTACTTAAAAGGACATTCGCTATTTGATCGAGAGTTCCCGCTCCGCCCGAGGCGATTACAGGGACAGGCACGGCGTTAAGAATGCGCCGTGTCAGTTCAAGGTCGTAACCCGCTCCTGTTCCGTCTGCGTCAATAGAATTAAGAAGGATCTCTCCCGCACCGAGTTCGACAGCGCGGATCGCCCATTCAACCGCGTCAAGCCCTGTATCATTCCTTCCGCCGTGCGTAAACGCGTGCCAGCGCAATTCGCCTGTGTTTGTTTTTACGCGCTTTGCGTCCAGCGAAAGCACAACGCACTGGCTGCCGTAGGCGTTTGCCATTTCGCGTAATAATTCGGGACGGTTAAGCGCGGAAGTGCAGACCGATACCTTATCAGCTCCTGAGTTCATCGCGTCCCGCATATCGTCAATTGTTCTGATTCCGCCTCCTACGCAAAGCGGAATAAAAACTTCTTCGGCGACCTTTTTTACAACACCAAGCAATGTCGCACGGCTTTTATGGGAAGCGCCGATATCAAGAAAGGTAAGCTCATCCGCTCCTTCGTCATTATACCTGCGCGCAAGTTCTCCCGGATCGCCGACATCCTTAATGCCTTCAAACTTTACGCCTTTTACCACCTTGCCGTCATCGACATCAAGACATGGAATAATTCTTTTTGCCTGCATTTGTTCACCCTTTATATAAAATACAATGAACAATACCTCACTGCAAGCAGGTATCGTTCGTTCTCCCGTGGAATTGCATTCTGGGTTTAATACCCTTAAGAGCACCCAAAGGTACGGGGCATTAAACCTCTCGGCAAAAATAAAACCTAACATGGTTCCGATTTTATTCTATGGAATGGTATTCTACCACAAGGGTACAAAGTTTCACCTCTCTTATAGATGTCTTCATATGGGAACTAATGTCCATTAATGTCTAAATATTTCTCGAAAATAGCTTAACAATATAGTATTCCAGTGTTATACTGTGTTTTTATTGATTCTGAACATTATTGAAGGGGGTAATAATGACTGATGAATTATTAACGGTTTCGCAAACCGCAAAATATCTTCAATTGTCTGAAAAAACTATTCGCCGTTTGATAACTAATAGTAAACTGTCTGCTTCTAAAGTTGGAAACCGTTCGTGGCGTATTAGAGCTTCTGATGTTGATAAATATATAAATGCACATACAAACGGGAAAAAAGGAGAGTACTAATGAGTGAAGAACTCCTTCAAACCATACCTCAGCAAATTGGGAAATTTACCTATTTTAAATTAGGAAATTCAACTATAAATCAGCTTGTAAAAGCCGGAATACTTAAGAGAAAGGATTATAATGGCTTTGGAAACAAAAAACCCGATGGTTTAATGCTGTACCAAAAAGAAGTTGTTGCTTTTGTCGAATATAAACAACCGCATGAACTTAATTCAAATAAATTGATTTTAAATGCCATAGCTCAAGAAATCAATATTGCAAAACTAATATGTAAAATTTTTATAGTTACTGACGGGACAAAAACATTTTGGGTTAACGCTCTTAATGGCGACAAAATATGCAATGATGCCGGTGAAGAAATTAGAACAGTTTTCAGCAATACGCAAGTAAGCAATATTGACACTATTGAGTTTTTAATTGATCAAATCAATCAATCCATTTCAATAAAGAATTCAAGAATAAAACGAGCTGAGTTCATCAATCCGACTTCATTGGCAAACAGATTATGGCAGACCATTTGGGCGGCTACAGGTAAAACGCCAATTAAATGCTTGTATAATGTTGTTGAACTCTTTATCTTCAAATTCTTAAGCGATTTAAAAGTCTTAGGCAGCGATTATTGTTTTGAAAAAGTTTTTAATAAATCTAAAATTGACGCAAGCGACGCGTTGGATTATTATGCAAAGAATTCGCGGCGTAAAATCCGGCGGTTGTTCCGCGAGGGTGCTGACGGGACCACAATTATTAACGGAACTATCTTTGTAGATGAAGCAGGTAATGCAAATCTTTCTCAATCGCTTTTGTTTGCGCGTTCATTGAAACATCTTAATGATTATAGTGAAGAAGTCGGCAGCTTAACAAATATTGATAAACAGTTCAAAACCAAGCTATACGAAAGTTTTCTAAAGCAGGAAGTAGAGGCTATGGGACAATATTTTACGCCGCGAAAACTTGTTCAATCAATAATTCGCATGGCTCAGCTTAATGATAATACATTCAAATTTCAGAATAAACGAATCTGTGATCCATTTTGCGGTGTTGGAGGATTTTTACTTGAACTGCTTAATTTGAATGATTCTATGCGCAAAGAATACATACCAGATAAAAACGGTGACATTTCACCATCATTTATTTTTCATGGTTTTGATAAAGGATTTGAAAGAGAAGATGAACGAACAATTATATTAGCCAAGGCAAACATGTTAATATACTTATCAGAAATTTTATTTAGGTATCCAACTTGCACTCTAAGCTTTTCAAATATATTCAATTCTACTTTTAAGCTTTTTAAGGATAATTTAGGAACATTTGGCCACATAATAGAAAACGAAGATGAAAAATATGATTATATTCTAAGCAATCCTCCTTATGTCACAAGAGGTTCAGGGATTATTAAAGAAGAAATTCGTGTAACACCTCATACAAAAGACAAGTATCCGGTAAATGCTCTTGGGCTCGAGGGGCTCGCTTTAGAATGGATTGTAAATTCTCTCAAAAAAGGCGGGAGAGCTTTTATAGTAATTCCGGATGGTTTATTAAGCAGGATCCAAGGAAAAAAATTACGTGACCATATTTTGCAAAATTGTATATTAGAGGCGCTTATATCACTTCCCGTAAGGACTTTTTTTACCAATAGTGTTCACGCTTATATACTGGTTTTAATGAAGAAGCAGCATCCCGATGAAGTACAAACTGATCCTGTTTTTACTTATCTTGCTTCTGATATCGGAGAAAAACTGACAAGCATAAGGAGAGAAGATATTCCTGAAACAGATTTGCCTGAAATGGAAACATTATTCAAATTCTTTTGTGCGTCAAAATTAGATTTTAACGAGCGGTTCGTATCAAAATATCCAAGATGCAAAATACAGCCCGTAATTTTATTTAAAGATTCTTCACATTGGGTTATTGACAGGTGGTGGTCTATTGATGAGAAAATTGCATTAGGTATTGAAGAGTCAAAAAAAACAATAACTCTAGATGAATTCGAAGAAGAATTAACCGGACTTAAAGCAGTATTGGACGATTATCTTCATGTGATTTCCAAGATAAAGGATTAAAGCATGAAATATTGTGAAATCGTCTTAGGTGATAAACAATATTTTAAACTCGAAATTGGGAAACGGGTTTTAAGGAATAAATTGCCGTCTATAGCAGGTAACATTCCCGTTTTTAGTGCGAATGTGTTCGAGCCATTTGGATTCATAGATAAATCCAATTTTACTTCCTTTGATTACGACGTAATTTTATGGGGTATTGATGGAAATTTTGATTTAAATCATATACAGCCCAATACATCGTTCGCAACAACAGACCATTGCGGGACAATTACAATATTGAGTAAAAATATTGAGCCATCATACTTAATTTATCAGTTATATTTATTAAAAGAAACATTGTCATTCGACAGAAATTTCCGCGCTTCGTTATCAAACATGAAACGTGTGAAAATAACGATACCCATAGACCTTCAAGGAAAATTTAATTTAGAACAACAAAAATGTCTTGCTGAAAAGTACAAGCTGCTAACCTATAAGAAGAATGAATTGTATAGCCAAATAAAAGAATTAAATGCACATGAGATCTCAATTCCATATTTTATCGATGACATGCTGGAGACTTTTACAACAAAATTGGTAAAAGAAATATGCGATTTATCCATAACTACAAACAATTCGTTTTTAACCAGGGATTTTGTATTAAATAATCCAGGTAAAATCCCTGTTTTTGGAGCATCTAAATTTTTTGATGAAACTGGTTATGGTTATCTGCAAGATAATTTAGAAAATATTAAATATTTTAGTGATTGCCTGACATGGAATATAGATGGTTCAATTGGATTGTTTTATAGAGAAGGGCGATTCTCATTATCTGAAAAGGTTATTCCTCTTGTAATAAGAGATGAGTTTACCTCTCAAATAACAAATGAGTATCTTAAATATGCAATTCTATCAGAAGTAATGAAAAAACCCTTTTCATTTACTCACAAAGGCGGCAAATCAAGATTGGGAGATATAATTGTGAAAATACCGGTTTGCGGAGATAAGACTGACTTAAAAAAACAAAATGAAATATCCAAATACTGCGAAAACGTTGATAAAAAAAACGAGCAATCCAATGCTTTAAAAAACAATCTCTTGGATAATATCAACGGCATATTAAAAAAACAAGTTGTGTTATATTAATTCTTGAACACAAGTGCGCATTATAAATAAACACCAATTAGAGTCATCGGTAATGTGTCCGCATTATTTACTCGGAACATAGTTCAGCGACTAACTAAAAAATTAATGCAAAATCCAGTTTCTTAATAACGCAAGCCCTGCGGTTCCTGATTTTTCAGGATGAAACTGCACAGCCGCAAGCGCACCTTTTTCCACAGCGCAGCAATAACGCACATAATATTCGGTTTGTGCGGCGCTGATTTCCTTTTCTAAAGGGTCGGCATAATATGAATGTATGTAATAAAAAAAACTTCCTTTGCTTAAACCTTTAAATAATTTTGATTCAGGGCGGGCTGTTGTCCAATTCCAGCCAATCTGCGGAACTTTGCGCCCGGGAAAGCGTTTAACATTTCCCTTAATTACTGAAAGCCCCTTAACTTCTTCACTTTGCTTTTGCCGGGTTTCTTCAGATGACTCAAACAATAATTGTAAGCCGATACATATTCCTAAAAAAGGTTTATCAGCTTTTATCCATTCTTTAATCGCCTGCGCGTAGCCTGATTTTTCAAGTGAATACATTGCTGTGGCGAAATGTCCGTCTCCTGGAAAAATAATCTTTTCAAAAGGAGAAGATGCCGGAACAAGCTCCTCAGGCCCTGATGCAAAACGAGAGGGAGATGAAAGCCTTTTAAGCGCGTTCATTACAGAACCTAGATTCCCCGCGCCGTAATCAATTACGCCGATCAAACCATGACTCCAGGAGATTTAAAGCCGGGAATAACTCCCTTGGTCGACGGAATCGAGTCACGGGCGCGTTCATCATGTTCGCATGCTGCGCGTAACGCGCGGGAAGCTGCTTTAAAAAGCGCTTCTATTTTATGATGATCGCTTCTTCCGCGGATAATTTCCAGATGCAGATTGCACCCGGCGGCGCATACAAAAGCCTGCCAGAAATCTTCGATTACATCGGTTTGAAACTCGCTCTGTGTTCCGTTATCCGCCGCACAAACAAACGGAGCGCATGTAAGCTGGCCGTCAAAGAACAAAAACGCCCTTCCTGACATATCCGCGGCGGCGCGCGCAAGACACTCATCCATCGGGAAAATGCAGCTTCCGCTCCGCCTGATGCCGCGTTTATCACCTAACGCTTTGGCAAAACATTGCCCGAGCACAATCCCCGTATCTTCCACAATGTGATGCTGATCTACTTCAACATCTCCCTTCGCGCGTACCTCAATATCAAACAACCCGTGACGCGCAAATGTTTTCAGCATATGCGACATAAATCCTACGGGATAATCAAGTTTTGATTCGCCTTTACCGTCAATATTCAGTCTTATAAATATTTCTGTCTCGCTGGTTTTTCTGTCTATCTCCGCAATCCTGCTCATTTTTTCCTCACTGCACAACTTTTCGAAGGTCATACTCCACGATATCAAGAGCGCCCATTTTTTTAAGCTTGGGAATAATGTCTGGAACTTCATGTTTGTTAACAGCGATTTTCACGGCAAAACCGGCGTCTCCGTATAAAGACGCGATTGTAGGGCTGCGCATCGCAGGGAGGTATGAAAGGGATTCAAATTGCTCCTTTGGAATGTTCATTTCGAGCATTACGCGTTCCCGTCCGTCAAGGACTGCGCGGAAAAGCATCGAAAGTTCTTCAATGCGGCTTCTTTTTTCCGCGTTTTCCATGGCGCGGCGTGAAGCGGCAAAATATGTTGATGATTCAAGCAATGTACCGATTATTTTAAGGCCGTTATCTTTTAATGTCTGCCCCGAAGAAGTATTATCGATTATCATATCCGCGTCATCCGGCGGAAAAACTTCAGTCGCGCCGTAAGTGCGAAGTATACGGTATTGATATCCACGGGAATCAAGCCATTTTTTTGCAAGATTAACATACTCTGTCGCCGCAACAATTTTTTTGGATTTTAATTTATCCTCATCATAATCATGAGGAACAGCTGCGACAATACGCACTTTATCAAAACCAAGATCTAGTATTTTTTCAACATCGGAGCCGCTTTCATTTATCCAGTCAATGCCTGTAAAGCCCGCGTCATGGCTGCCTAATTCAAGAAGCTCCCCCACATTCTGGGGCTTCATGATTTTAGCGTCAAGCCATGAGACTCCAAGCGACGGTCTGTATGTTCTGTCCGCAAGAGAAATCGGAAATCCGGCTTCTGCGAACAGACGGCTGACATTATCGAAAATTCTTCCCTTTGGAATCAATATCCGAAGTTTTTCCATAACATAAGTCTATAAAAATTAAAGGGAAATGTTAAGGCTTAATTATAACAAACCCCGCGGCTCCGATACTGTAATCAATCTGTTCTTCCCATGATGCGAATAAACTGTCTGAGGCATAACCTGTTCCAGTGTATGCAAATCCTTCAGGCAGTTCGGGTAAACGCGGATTAACAGTAATCCCGCTGTCGCGCGGAAAAGAATCATAAAATATTTCTATGGATGTTTCCTCTCCTGCCTGCGAAAGATTCGCAGTACGCAGCGTACGGATTTCTGGAAAAGGGTCATTCCTTTTTACAGCTCTGTAATGGAAAAAGCCGTCGCTTCCCTGACGCAGCGTATCTATTGCCCATCCGTCATCCTGCGGGAAGAATTGCAGCGCGGGAATATCCAAAGGATAGGGAACATTGGAGTTCATGTTAAATGACCATATCACGGACACCGGAGATTTTCCATTAAGGAGAGTCGAAGCAGAATCCAGAAAACGATCATCAGGGTAAACAAGAGCGGCCGGCTCTCCTTCATAAAAAACAAGGCCGCCTACTGTATACTCACTCCAGTAATTTCCGCCGTAAAAACAATACAGGGGAAGCCCGCTCCCCAAAGATGCGTTTTCAGGGCCTAGTTTTAAAAAACCATAGCGGTTCACAGCCATAACAATACCGCCGTCCCTTTCTTCCATGTACCTGATATGCAGCGCATACGGCCACGGAACAAGATCGCGGGAAAAAAGCGCTTCTTCCGCAAAAGCAATATGAACAGGCCCGTTTTCTGTTAGCTGAAACCAAAGCGGATATTCACCTGTCTGTAATATCGCTGCGGGATACGCGCCGGACCATGTAACAAGAGACTGAACAGGAATATTTTCAGCATTCTTCCGCTCACATGCCGCAATACCAAGAAGAAACAATATTAACCACAAAGGCGCACAAAGCAGCACAAAGGGTTTTTTTATATACATGTTTCTTTTCGCGGCAGAACTCTCAAGTCAGGTCCTCTTTAAAGGTTATCTTTCTGTTCGCGGGATCGCCCGGAATAACAGCGACATTCCCTGCAAACCTGCCCCAAACCTCCGCGTCATCTGTAAACTCTTCGTCTTCCGTACTTGCCGCCATCTCATGCGCGCGGAGAATCTCAGAATATTTAAAAGCCTGAGGTGTCTGCGCAATCCCCACATTCATCCTCTTTAAGTGACTCTTTATAAACATAATTTGTTCTTTTTCGCTTGCTTCACATTCTTTGGGAGTATCGCTGAGGGGAAGCAAAGGAATAACAGCGCCGTATTCCCTGACAGCGGTAATAATATTTTCTATCATCTGAATACTGACAAACGGCCTTGCCCCGTCATGAATTAGCACATAACCAGGATTGAATCTGGAAAGAGCGCGAAGCGCGTTAAGAGCCGAAGCGCAGCGCGTAGCGCCTCCGTCAGTGAAAACAATCCTGGATTTTAAAAGCTCGCGGCACTCAGGGGTAATCGCGTCCTGGGCTTCAGTTGTTTCACAGGCGGCAATGCAGATTATATCCACCGAGGCGACAGACGAAAAAGTGCGGATAGCGGTTTCCAGCACAGTAATACCGGATGGAAGCTTTTGATACTCCTTCTTGACTCCGTCCATTCTGCTGGACGCGCCTGCAGCCAGAATTACAGCAGCAATTTTATCATTACTCACAGCGAACCCTCCCGTTACTCTTCCAGTTCCAGTCTTGCGAAAATCAAGTTCTGAACATCGTCTTTTGATTTACGCAGGGAAATGGAAACTTCATCTTCCAGCAGCTTAAGCGCGGAATCGTAAAGCTTGCGCTCGAGAATGGGCAGTTCCTTAACCTTGCTGCGGTGATAAAGAGAACGGACAATAACCGCTATATCCCTTATACTTCCCTTTTTAAGAAGCTCAAGATTCATTTGATAGCGCATTTTCCAGTCTGAAGGAATCGGTTCATAGTCTTCCCCGATAAGTTCCAGCGCTTTCATGGCTTCGTCTCTGGAAACAGTCGGGCGGATACCCAGACCCACAGCCTTATCAACCGGAACCATAATAGTCATGTCAGTTACTTCGAGATATATAACATAATAGGGGATTTTTGCGTCTTTAAACTTCTTCTGGACTATAGACTTGATTACTCCGACACCCTGGCTTGGATAAACTACTTTTTGATCAACCTGAAATGTTTTTGATTTACTCATTACTGGTAATGATAGCATAAAACAGGCAGTGAGGCTAGGAGTTTATCGGATTTTGCCCAATATTATATAGAAAATGTGAAAAAACATCAGTTTTTGAGTATTTTCTTCTCTTTGGGCTGTGTCCGAAAAGTATGAAATACTTTTTCGGACACCTTCCTAATTGTCGTTTTTTCGTACTATTTGGGAGAAACAGGAGAAAAAACATCGGACTTTAGTCCGGCTGTACAGTAAGTAACCGGCTTCCTGGACAGCCCACCTATACATTGGTATTCTGATACAAAGTTCCTGCCTTGAATTATATGTTAATATAGTGCTTAGTGACAGTTCACTATAGGCTATAGTGAACTATCACTATAGCCTATAGTGATTTGCAACTACAGACTATAGTGATAGCTTACTATAGGCTGAATGATGAACAAATACTAAGGCGGAAAAAGAAACTTGTGTACGCTTAAACTGTCCGTAATTTCAGTATAAAGCCGGAAACCGGCCTAATAACTGCGTAAATCTGCAAATTTAACAGGCTCCAGGCCGTTTACAAAGATTTAATTTGACCGCAGTAAAAAATAGCTGTATTATAAATTTAGTAATCATAACCATAGGAGGTTTAACAATGTTTACAAAATTAAGGGTTGTGGGGATTTTAATTCTCACACTATTGGTTGCGGGCTCCCTGTTTGCGGGCGGCAATCGCAACGCAGCAGCATCGGATACAACCACTACAATCAGAGTATTGTACTATCTTGAAGCTTCAGCGCCGAATGCGATAGCAGATGCGGATTTATGGTTTAATACATTCCAGAGGAATAATCCCGGTGTTATTATCGAAAGGGAAAATCTCTTTGATGATGCCTATCACGACAAGATGAGGGCTTATGCCGCAGCCGGGCAGCTCCCCGATGTAATGTATGTATGGCCGTCCGGAAGGTCGGATTATCTTCATGATCAGAAGCTTTTAAAGGATCTTACGCCATTTATTAACAGGGAAAGCAACTTCAGAAACAACTATTTACCCCTGACAATGGATCCAAGTCAGCAGCAGGCCGGTTATATGGCAATGATCCCGCAGGGCATCACAACAACCCATGCTTTCTTTACAAACATGGAGGTTTTGAACGCTGCTGGGCTTCAGCCTGCCAGAACTTATGCCGATCTCGTTGCTCAAGTACCCGTACTCAGGGCCGCCGGTTATCAGACAGTCCTTATCCCCGCCGAGAGCGAATGGGTAATGCAAAGCTGCTTGTTCTCGATGGTAGCAGGGCGTTTCTGCGGCGCGAATTGGGAACAAAAAATCTACAACGGTACGCTGAAATTTACGGATGCGTCATTTGTAAACGCTCTTAACTTTATCAGGCAGATGTATCAAGACGGCGTAATTTCCCAAGCGGCTGTAGGCGTAGGTTATGGTGATGGACCGGGTATGTTCGCGAATAACCAGGGCGCGTACTATATAGACGGCGACTGGCGTGTAGGCGCGTTCATTACTGACGCAGATACCGGACAGGCTTTGATTACCCCCGCAAGACAGAATAGCATCAGAATCGGCGTATTCCCTGATATTCCGGGTACAGCAATCAACAGTTCAAGCTCTGTAATCCTCGGAGTAGGATATGCAATGAGCGCCGCGATCCCCGCAGGTTCGGAAAAAGAAAGACTTGCATGGGAGCTTGTTAAATATTTAACCGGAAAGGAAGTTTCCCAGTTGAGGACTGAGCACGGCGGCACGCCGACTCCGTCAAGAACCGATCTTGACTTTAATGCAATGCGGCTTGAACCGATGCAGAGAGCTGTCGGCGCGATTGGAAATACTTTTACTACATCTACATCAGTAATTGACGGTGTATTACCATCCGAAGTTTATGAACCAATCAATTCCGGTTTGATTCAGCTTGCATTACAGCGCCAGACAGGCGCGCAGGTAGCAGCTACTGTTCAGACAGCATGGGAAGCGTATAAGAGAGCAAACCCGAACGCGTATCCGGCTAGATAACACAAAAATAGAATAGAAGGCAGGGTAAGTATGAACAAAAATCTGACAAAAGCAGCCGAAATAAGAACTTCTTACGCTATACTTGTTCTACCTGCCCTGCTTCTATTCCTTTTCGTAATGGCGTTTCCTGTAGTTTTTTCAATTATTTTAAGTTTTTCAACATACCGCAGCGGCTTAATTATGGATATAAAAAACCACGGTTTTGGCGGAATAGAAGCTTATAAAAAAGTTTTCGCTGATCCGCTTTTTTACGTAGCGTTAAAGAATAATATTTACATTGTTTTAATATCTGTTCTGGGTCAAATACCATTAGGATTCTTCCTTGCTTACATACTTTCCCGCGGTCTTGTAAAGGGAACAGATTTTTTCCAGGCTGTAATCTACCTTCCCAATGTAGTCTCGGCTGTAATCATCGGTATTCTGTTTAAAAGATTTTTCCTCGGCTCACAGAGCGTTATTTTAGAGTTGCAGAAAATGTCTAATCCTGATGCTATGTATATTCCTTCAGGCGCTGATATTATTCCTGTTTTAGCTGTAATACTCTGGATGTATACAGGGCTTTATATGCTCATCTTCCTTGCGAACCTTCAAAAGATTGATGTTTCCATTATAGAAGCTTCAAAGATTGACGGAGCAAGCGAATGGCAGACACTGCGTTACATTATTTTACCGGCATTGTCAGGTGTTATCGTTACCTGCGCGATACTTGCGATATCAGGCTCGTTAAAATCATTTGACCTTATCTGGGTAATGACTGAGGGTCGCCCTGCGGACAGCACAAGCGTTCTTTCCATCTACATGTTTAAAAAAGCCTTCCGTCAGGCGCCTGACTATCCCGTAGCCAATTCCATTTCTACAATAATGGTAATAATCTGCTTTATTCTTATCGGGTTAACCAGAGCTGTAGAAAAACGTTTTTCAACAGAGGATTAATATGAGTGATATCCGTAAAACAAATCCTGTAACACTTACCATAATGTATGCTATACTCGTTTTATTCGCTGTACTTGCCATTTATCCTATATTCTGGGTTATAATGGCTTCTTTTAAAACGACCCAGGAATACATGCTTACAAGCAAACTGGCTCTACCTGAATCCTGGTTTGTAAAAAATTATCCTTTAACATGGACTAACGCTAACTTTGCCACGCTTATATTGAACAGCGTTTTTTATACATCAATAACAACAATTTTTATAATTATATTAAGTTTTATGGCGGGTTTCGCATTTGCCAAACTGCCTAATAAATTAACTCCTGTCCTTCACAGCAGCTTTATTATAGGTATTTTAATAACTCTTCAGTGCATAATGGTTCCCCTCTTTTTGTTAATAAGAACTGTCGGGCTTTACAATACAAGGCTTGGGGTGCTTATCCCGTACATCGGAATCGGCCTTCCGATAGGCGTTTATCTAGCGACAGAATACATTAAAGGTATTCCGAACGAAGTTATAGAATCCGCCCGCATTGACGGCGCCAAATATCTTGGTATTTTCTGGTGGATAATCCTTCCAATGGCAGCGCCGGTCGCTACAACTGTCGCAATCCTTCAGGTTACAGGAACATGGAATGAATTTATGCTGATTAACATACTGGTTTCATCAGACAGTCTTAAAACAGTGCCTTTGGGAATTAACATGTTCGCAGGCGCCCTGGCCACAGATTACGGCAAGCAATTTACCGCGCTTGTAATAGGCATGATGCCGATGATTATATTTTACATAATCTTCAGGAAGCAGATAACAAAGGGTGTATCCGCAGGAGCGGTTAAAGGTTAAAGACCAATTATACCGTCCATAAGGGAAAACCTTAAATTAAGCTTTACCAATTCAACAGATATTTTTGCAAAAGTTTAATCGATATTGCTTAACTGTTTACAGACTTTTTCATAATAGCTGCTTTTGCCGCCAATACCTGAATTATTAAGCGCCCAATAAACAGCTCCGGCGACGGGCGGTGTTTTTAAAAGATTGTAATTAATATTAATACCCGGGCAGTTAATTTTTAATTTATCTTTAATTGTATCAATAACAATTGGATGTCCGCCCTTAACAAAAACAGAACCGGCAAAAACAACATTAACATCTTCGTTATCACTGCCTAAGTTAAGCTCGTCTATCATGCCGGAAATGCCGTTTGCGTAACTTGTTCCGCAGTCACGCAGAATACCGGAAGCGACTTTATCATTTTCCTTTGCCGCTTCAAAAAGCATTTTGCCGCAGTCATGAACGTTGATACTGCCGTCCTCTAACTTTTCATACATTTTATCAATAAAGTCATACTTGTCCTCAATTCCAAGTTTTCCCATAAGAGCGGATGAGAGGCATGTTTTCTCTCCCCTGCGAAAGAGTTCCCTGTAAACGGCGGAGATTGCCGATTTACCAAGCATTCCCCCTCCTCCGAAATCGGCCGACAAATACCCTACCCCTCCTATCTGGAGCATCTTTCCCTGTTTGTTAATGCCTGCCAATGTGCTGCCGCTTCCGTTTATCGCGCATACGCCGGTACAGGAAGGACTCCCGGCAGGGATTCCAAGGAACGCGTCATTTGCCAGCGTAAATTTATTAAATCCAATCTTTTCGATTATTTCGGATACAATACCGTGCTGTTTTTTGGTATCAACGCCGGCAATGCCGAAAACAGCGGATGCTGTCTGTTCAGGTTTCAAGGCGTGTTTTTCCAAAACCTGCGATATAAACTGTTTGAGTTCTTCATAAAACTGATCAAAGGAGCCGGGAAGCGCTTCATGATTCAAAGGCCCCCACCTGCCGAAATCGACAAGAACGCCTGCTGTATCAAACAGAGCGAGATGGCTTTTAGTCGCTCCTGTATCTACGCCGATAACATATTCCATGTTAGTCCTTAAGGCAGCAATCCTTTAGGTAGGAATTCCGCGTTGGCTCTTGCCATATCATCGAATACAGCTTTCGCTTTCTGAAAATCGCCTATAAGCGGATGTATCATAAGAGCGGCAAGCGCGTCTTTCCTGCTGCCGTTAACAGCGGCCGCTACAGTAAGTTTCTCGTAGGCTTTCACCGCCTGCATCAATCCTTTAATGAAATGATTCTGCGTATTCTTAACAGCGACAGGGGTTATTCCGCTGCGGTTCACAATGCACTTTATCTCCACTACATCATCATCCGCCATAAAAGGGATTGCGCCGTTATTCCTGACTCCGACAACATGGTACTCATTTTTATCGTTTTCTATTGCGTCAACTACGGTTATAGCGGCAGCCGAATAAAGAGAGCCGCCCCTTTCTTCAAGTTCCTTAGGTTTATCTTTAAGATCAGGATTCCTGTATTTTTCGATAAGAGCATCTTCAATACCAACGCATATCTCTCCGCGCGTTTTTTCTGCTTTAAGGCATTTTTGAAGCTGCTGATCGCGCATATAAAAATAGCTTAAGTAATATGACGGTACAGCCGGAACAGCCGCTAAAAGTTCGTCATCATAATCAACATCAGGAATATTTTTAAGTTTGGCGCCGACTGACTTGCCGAGTTTTTCAAGAACATTTTCCCCGTCAACAGTAACAGAAGTAATCCAGCTTAAATGGTTCAAACCGATATACTCATAGTCAAAATCTTCCCTGCCGATATTTTCCGCAATGCCTGCCTTCATATTAACAAAACAATTGCATAATCCGACCATTTTTACTTTTGAATGATTCATTAAAGCTTCGGCGACAATACCTGACGGGTTGGTAAAATTGATAAGCCACGCATCAGGAGCAAGTTTTTCTATGCGCCTTGCCATGTCAAGCATAACGGGAATTGTACGAAGCGCGTTCATAAAACCTCCCGCTCCCGTTGTTTCCTGCCCCAAAAGTCCGTGCTTAAGCGGAATCTTTTCATCGCGAATACGCGCCTGCATGCATCCGACACGAATCTGCGCAAAGATATAATCCGCGTTCTTTATCGCCTCATCAAGATCGCAAGTTAAAACAACCTCGCCCTTAAACCAGTTTGAATAGAGCATTCTTTTCGCAAGGCCGCCTACAATATCAAGTTTTTCCCTGTCTATATCCATTAAACAAAATGACTGAAAGTCAAGACTGCTGCGTTTGTCTATAAAACCCCTTATAAGCTCGGGAGTATAGGTGCTTCCCGCGCCGATTACAGCAGCTTTTAATTTACGCATAACACGAATATATCACAGAAAAAACCCGAAGTCAAATTATTACCGCGGCAAATGTACCGGTGTTTCGGAAAAATATTCATTGACAATAATAGGAATCATATCTATTGTATTCTAATAACAGAAATCACAGAACGGAGTATCTTTAAGAAGGAGAACAATAAATGAGGGAACAGCTTTCCATTATACCAAAACCGGTTTCCGTAAAATATAACGAAGGTTTCTTTAAGTCTGAAAGTCTGCCGGATATAATAAAGAAGGAATGCGCTCAAGAGCAATTCGGCGCGGATACAGATAAGGTATTTGAGGCATACAGGCTTATCATCGAAAAAGACAGAATAACAGCCGAAGCCCCGGCAGATGCGGGTATGCATCACTGCATGGAAACCTTTCGTCAGCTAACGCTTTCCGGGTTTAAAGACGGCGTTCTTACTCTGCCATGCGCGGAAATTACGGATTATCCCCGTTTTTCCTGGAGAGGCTTCATGCTTGACTGCTCAAGGTATTTTTATTCGGTTCTTTTTATAAAAAATTTACTGGATGTTCTCTCCCTGCACCACATAAACCGTTTTCATTGGCACCTTACAGACGATCAGGGCTGGCGGTTTAAGGTAGCAGAATATCCGTTGTTAACTGAAATAGGCTCATTGCGGAAGAATTACAGGATTCCGGATTTGCCCCCGTCTGGCGGCTTCTATACAGAAGATGAAATCCGTGATGTCGTAAATTATGCCTCTGTCCGTCATATCGAAGTGATTCCGGAAGTTGACCTTCCAGGGCACGCAAGTGCGATTCTCGCTTCCTATCCTGAATTTGGCTGCACGGGCGGCCCATATGAAGTTGAAGAACGATTCGGTATATTCGAAGATGTTTTATGCGCAGGAAATGATCGGATATTTGATTTGGCTGAAAAAGTATTTGATACGCTTGCAGGTCTCTTCCCTTCAAAATGGGTGCATATCGGCGGAGATGAAGTTTTGTATAACCGGTGGGAAGCATGTCCCAAATGCCGGAGCAGGCTGAAAGAGCTTGGATTAAAAAGACCGGCAGAACTGCAAAGCTGGATTACATTCAAACTTGTACAGATGCTGTCTGAAAAACATAAAACTGCGATAGGCTGGGATGAAATACTTGGAACCTCAAACGAAACTCCGAACCATGGATTCGGCGATGATTCCTGTCCTGATGGTGCCAGGCAGCTCAAACTCCCAAAAGAAGCGGTTGTTATGTCGTGGAGAGGCGACGAAGGCGGAATAAAAGCAGCAAGGCTCGGCCATGAAGTAATCATGTCGCCCTGCACCGGCGGCTGCTATCTTGATTATAAGCAGCAGGATTCCAGGGAAGAACCAGGTGCGTTGTATGCAAAAGCATCTACAGTCTTAAAATCATATTCAATGGATCCGGTACCTGCTTTAATGAATGAAAAAGACGCGAAATATGTGATTGGCGGACAGGGTAATCTGTGGTCAGAATTGATTTATGCAGGGAAAATAGCGGAATACATGATCTTCCCGCGTATGTGCGCAATCGCTGAATCGCTATGGACACCGAAAGATAAAAAAGACTTTGATGATTTTTCCAAACGGTTAATTATTCATAGAGAGAGGCTTGATAATCTGGGAATAAACCAGTATCGCGGATCATTGTGTTAAGACGAAAATAGCTGCACCGCTTTATCAATATTTTCTTCTGGCATGTCAAGCAGGTTCCATGAGAGTGTAAAGCCGCGGATACCGGCTTTAGAATACGCTTTAATTGTCTCTTCGATGTACGCAGGATCAGGCTGTGCAGCGTCTTTTACCCTGTTAATTTCAATACCCGCATAAACAGGACAGAAGGATAAAAGCGAAAGATCATGCAGCTCCTTTACAGTAAAATCAACATCAAATGGTTTGTTTTTAAAACCGCCGGATTGTACATCATACGCAGACGGAGGATACTCAGGTTTTATACCCAACAGTTTGAAAAATCTTTTATAATTATCGTTTTCCGTGCCGCAAGTTTGCTGTAGCAGCGCTTCAGTTTCAAACGGCAGTCCCGCAGGAGCGCAAGTTGTACGGTACATCATCGGTTTTATAAAATCGCACAGTCCCGAAAGTTTAACTATATCCTGACCTGTAAACTGCGATAAAAAAGGAGCGAACACATCTAAACCGATACTGTAGTTCTTTTTCCTGAAATACATGCATATTCTCTGAAGGCTGTAATAGATAATATTTCTTTTTATTTGAAAAAATGACGATATGACCTTATCCTGAAATTCATACATTCCGCTGCCCAGATATTTTTTAAGACCAAGAAGCGAAAACTCGGGATCACACAGGGATAATTTAAGTTTTTCAATGTCAAAATTTTCACTTCTGTATATTTTTATGCATTCAGGGCAAAAACATGTAAACACGCCTCTTTTTCCCTGCTCTCCGGCAAATGACGGATAACGAATTCTGTCCAGAAAAACTCCGTTGAATTTAATTGAAGCGAAGTTTTCATTGAATATGTCGGTAATTTTTGCTATGTTAAATCTGTTATTCGGACAGCAAAAGAAAAAATCCTCATCCGGATTATTGTCGCTTTTGTCAATTGAGCTTCCTGTATAGTCAACAAGAGGCGACAGGTTCTTTAATGCGCCTGTTTCTGAAAATACGGGAAACCACAGATAATACTCTATATTATGTTTGGACAAAAGAGCGGCTGTTTTTTCATAGAGCGGTTTATCAACAGACCATCCCATTATGACTTTTGTTACACGAAACCGATTAATAAAGGAAAGCAGTTTTTGTTCAATAAGTTCAAACGGAACCGATGCGCCGGAAAACCCTCCTGTAAAGATCTGAACTGTAACTTCCATCGCTATTTAATACCCCAAATACTGCTGTTCTTCGGCTTTACAGTTATGAATCATCATTGTTACCAGTATACCCTCTTTTGGAATTACGTCAAATATATAATTTTACGTTAATCCGGCAAGAAACAGCCCTGATTGCCTTAAAAAGCAAAATCATAAAGCCGCCTTAAAATTGAATTAATTTTAACTGCATACTGCCTGTCAGCCGCCCATGTACCCGCAAGCCCCTCGTAAGTGGGAGCGGCTCCTCTCCTTACATATCTGAAACGGGGGTTAACAAGCTCTCTGTTAAGAGGTTCTTCGCTTCCATAGGCTTTCAGATGCTGGATATGCGCACGCACCCCTGTTCGCGGGTCAGGAAAAGAAAGGCCTGGTTCTCCGTTACCTACAGCTCCCATACCGGCAAAATTATACTGCTCCGGTTTGACGTCTCCGCCATAACGCAGATAGCCTGTCTCCAGGCACATCTGGACAAATGCAATATCATGGTTAACTCCCTCGAAAAAAGCTTCTTGCAAATAAAATCCCGCAAGTGTTTTCGCGTAGTTTGAATCAATTACTGAGTTGTTCTGAACAAGAAAAAGAGCCATTTTATCAGCGCTGACCTTTCCCTGTCCCATGATATATTCGGGAAGCTCAGGCTTTTGTGCCGTTTCAATTTCCTTAATAGGATCAATGTCTTTTTCAGTATATTCAGGCTCTTCAATTGGAACAGAACCGGTTCCCCTTGATAAAGAAGCGCAGGAAAAGAAAGCAAAAACTAATAATATTGGAAATAATAATTTTACCATAATTAAATTTTCGGCGAAAAATAATAAAAGGTGACTGTAACAAATCGCGAAGAAAGATTAATTTCAGTCATGCAAATCAATATAATCACACCCATATGAGAGTATGAAAAAAAATAAAAAACAAATGTATTTTCAGCTCTCCCGAACGAACAGCAGCCCCGGGAAAAGCTGCTGGCAAACGGAGCCGCTTCTCTTTCCGACAGAGAATTGCTTTCAATCATTCTGAATACCGGCACTCATAAAAAAATGTGAAAACCCTTGCAGGGGATTTATTAAATTTCCTGGACAGAAACAAAGATATTCCCGATACAAGGAATATAATGGAATTACAAGCCATAGGAGAAGCCAAAGCATGCACGATATCCGCAATGCTGGAATTCGGAAAGAGGCGGTACGGCGCATTCTCGGTTCGAATTAAACAGCCTGCTGATATCTTTACTCTTGTCAGGCATTATGCCGACAGAAAGCAGGAACATTTTATCAGTTTATCGCTAAACGGAGCTCATGAAGTACTGGCTATAAGAATCGTAACAATCGGTCTGGTAAATAAAACCATCGTTCATCCGCGCGAAGTTTTTGCTGATTTAATTCAGGACAGAGCTGCCGCCTTTTGTGTAGCGCATAACCATCCGTCAGGCCAGCTTGAAAGTTCGCCGGAAGATGATGAAATAACAGATCGCCTTCAAACGGCCGCGCGCATCTTGGGACTTCATTTTATTGATCATATAATTTTTTCCCAAAACAACTGGCGCAGTTACAGGGAAAGCGGAAGGATTCATAATGAATAATTATTCTTACAAAGTATCGGGTGAATCAAGGTAGGCGGGAAGCTGCATGTTGGTTTCGAGGTATCCCATCCGCCGTTTTTTAATTGAAATATCAAGCAGGGCATATCCTTCATCCTCAAATATCCGCAAACGCGAGATTGTAATGGGATCGTCCTGTGAGATTCCGGCGCTGTCGGCAACTGAGCCCAGAACAACCTTGTTGACCCTGAAATTTGAAGAAAATAATGTACTTGGTAATTGAGTTAGTATCATGCCGAAAAGAGGAGCGGCAACCTTTTCGCGCCTGTCAATTTTTGCCGCGTCCAGAAGGGGAAGGTCGGGGCGCATAACAGTCATCATAATATATTTCTTTACGGTGCCTCCGCTGTCAGCTGTTTCCAGTGCAACAAGTTCATTGGGGCCGCAATAAAAGACAGCTGCCTGCATAGCCGGAATCAATCCTCCCTGCAAAGCTGTTATATTTCTGCCGTTGATTGACCTGATAAACGAACCATCGCTTATCAGTTGCTTGTCCGCTGGCGTACCAGGGAAAGTGTAGATTATTTCCGCTCCGTAATATGTTTCGTATAACGCAAGACCAAGCCATGGACGCTCCGCTTTTCCCCCATTTAACATACGAGGAAGAGCTGCGGCAAGCGTTTCTGCGGGAATGGCAAAATTTAACCCCTGATATTGTGAAATACCGGCAAAGGCAACTCCGACCAGTCTTCCTTCATTGTCTACTATGGGGCCGCCTGAATTACCGCTGTTTATGGCCGCGTCAATTTGAATAACGCCTCCAATTTGCTGAATACGCCTTCCAAGCGCGGAGACAATGCCGGAAGTAACAGTTTTTTCAAGCCCCAATGGCGAGCCGATTGCAAGCACAGTATCGCCTACCCGCGGAATTACGCGATCAACAATGGAAAATACATATTCGGTTTCTATCTCTGTTTTAATTACTGCAAGATCCAATGCTTTATCATAGCCTATCACACGTGCAGGAATACGGGGACTTGTCGAGTCTCCCATGCGGATATAAAGCCTTGAATAACCTTGATGTTTTGGATCAACTTCACTTTCAATAACATGGTAATTGGTGATTAACAACCCTGATGAATCGATAAAAAAGGCTGAACCTCCTATTCTGTCGACCATGCCCATACCTCTTTCTACCCTGAACCCCCTGTCAACAATAACTGTGGCAACTCCTTTTATCATGTCAGTAACTGTGTCATGTCCCGTCGCGTATTCATAAAGATAATCAGGAATATTTTTTTCCCCTGCAGTAAGCGCCGCGGTAAGAAAGAATGCTGATGCGCGGCGCTGTCTTGCATGTACAGCGCTTTCCAGAAACAAGAGGGCGGATTCTTTATCCATTGGTTTAATTTCATGCGATCTTACAGCCGCCAGAAATGCGCCGGGATTATTTCCGTCTTCCAGCTTTTGCCTGGCACCAGCAAGAATAAAATCCGCTTCTTTTCCGGTATGTTCTGTAACAATTCCTAAACTTGCAATTGATCTTCCGAATGATTCAGCGGCTTCCCACCGCCCCTCTTCAATTGCCTTTTGCTGAAGATTCAACAGGTTTCCTGTCGCTTCCAGTTCGTATAATGATAATTGATACCAGTCCTCTTGATTTTTATTCTCTGTTTCAGAATAAACTTCTTTATAGATATATATCAGGTTTAATGCGTTAACCGGATTAACAGAAAGCTGACTTTCAATATCACTTAGTCTGATCGAACTTGTTGTACGCGTAAACCCGCTGTTATTTACACTTTTACATGATGTAACACAGCATATAAAGGTAAAATTGATCATCAGAAGGCATAAAAACACATAAGAGAACCGCTGGTTCAGGTGCATCATTGCAGAAAAGTCTTTCCTTTTATTCATTTTTTTTACTTGTCTCAGAATAATTATAAGAACCGCTTCCATCGGTATCGAAATAATAAACAACCGAACCATCGTTCTGATACACTTCCATGGTCTTAAATCTTCCGTTGCCATGCCAATCGCTTTCTGAAGAAGCAACAAGTCTGCGGTAGTCAAGAAAGTCATGCCATATATAATCCTGCGCCGGACGGCGGAAACGGCGCATTGTTTCAAGTCTTCCGTCCAAATCCAGATCAATGTACTGACTTACAGGGAATCCTCTATCAAACTCTGTAAAAGAAATCTGTTTTCCGTTCAGAATTTCAACTGCCTGTAAAATCACACCACGGCTCATATAAACTGTTTCAACTGCGCCGTTTATTTCAAGGCTTGGACGGGTGATGCTGGAACATATAGTTATAAAAGATCGATATGTAAGGTCTATATATTGACCAACAGGTTCAGGGTATTGAAGCCCTGACATTGTTCTGCTCCCGCCAAGTTCGGTAAGTATGACAGGAGCGTATTGAAAATCAACAGGGCCGAAGGTGAATATAACATTATCATTTAATAGAGTTTCATGTAAGCCAATATAGCTGTGATCTGTGATGCGGAATTTTTCCCTTGGATTGCCAAGTATCACTTGCCTGACAGAAGGATATCGTTCCCAATTTATATAAGCCTGATCGTTCTGCCCGAATATAAACATCCGTGCAGATTCCGGAATGCCGCTTGCGTCAAATTCAACAGTAAGGTCATACACATTGTCCTGATCCCTGTCATAACTAAAATGGCGGATTATTCCGGAATGATAATATGCGATTGAGTCAATATAACCGTCATAATCCTCATCATTGGTAATAATACCGGTAAATGATAACAGTTTTTGCGTAAATAAATCACGCCCTTCTTCACTGCGAAGCAGGCTGTATGTTTCAATCATTATATCCTTTGCAATTATTGGATTACCGAATGCATAACTCTGAATGTTACCGCCCGCCTGGGTTATTTCCGAAGGAAGAGGATAATTAAACCCGTGGCTTCCAGAAAACAATTCTTCAATAGCCCTAACATCGTCTATTAACCCAAGATTCAAAGCTGCCGGAATTGATCCAGGATGCGGCATAAAATCCCTGTTTTGGATATTAGGCACACCTCCAGCACGGTAAACCGCGGTATAACGACGCGCGGCATCAATATCCCTCATAAAAGGAGATGCCATCCATGCAAGGTCTGAATCTGCTTCAAGCAAAAGAGGAAGCCGCCTTATTGCAAGCTCAAAAAGATTAATATCGCTTTCAGGCAAATATACATCTAAAGCCGTGTTTGGCTGCAAAGGTATCATGTTACGCGGTTCCCCCTCAGACGGCGAGTTTAAACGCCGCGAATACACGGCTTGCACATATTCAAAAAAGATGCGAAGAGGACGCGGTTCCCGTGGAAATCTATCCATCGTCTGAAGCACAAGGCTTCGAAACTGCGCCTGCGCCTGTCCAATATCATATCCTGGGTTGAAACCAGAAATCATTCCGCGTAAAGCCAAAAGGCGCAGCATTGCGACATCCTCTCTCATTTGAACGCTTAGCGCCGCTTCTCCTCTTGCTCCGATTCGATCGAGCGTAATTATTGCATTTCTGTAATCGCGCAGGGCAATTTGCATTTCGGTTTTTAAAAGAAGCGCGTAATTTTCATTATAGGATACCCACCTGTTTGTTTCTGCCGCATTATCCAGATTGAAAATTATTATGTTCCGATCTGCTCCAAAATAATTATCAACAACTGCATTAAGATAAGAAATATCAGATGATACAGTGTTATAATCACTTGCCCGTACAAGAGCGGCCGCTGCGTCATTCCACCGCTGTTCATCAATTGCCTTCTGTATCCACATTACATATTGCTGCGCCGCCTGTGAATTGTCCTGCGACTGGATATCAACGACAGGCATGATGAAAAAGAAAATTAACCACAAAGGCGAAGAAGGAGTGCGAAGCAGAGAGGAGCAATTTATCTTAAACATCTGCTTACCTGCGAACCTATGGTTTAAGTACGCTTTAGCAGAAAAAAATCTCCTATTCATTTCTGCTTTCCTCTTTGGACGGCAACCCCAATACATGACGCACTTCGTCATCGCCGAGTGTTTCCTTTACAAGAAGAGCATCGGCAAGTTTTTCAAGCTCATCCTTATGGCTCTCAATAATTAAAGCGGCATTGTTTCTTGCACTATCAATTATTTCCCTGACAGCATTGTCAATTCTCTGCGCTGTATTCTCAGAATAATCTTTGTGACGTGCAATTTCTTTTCCGATAAAGATCGGTTCATCTTCCTGACCGTAGGTCACAGGACCCAATGCTTCCGACATCCCCCATTCACAGACCATGTTACGCGCAAGTTCTGTAGCTTGCTGAATGTCATTTTTGGTTCCTGTAGTAGTCTCATTATAAAATAGTCTTTCTGCAAGCCAGCCTCCGTAACAAATGGCGATACGATCCTCTATCCAGCCTTTGGAACGACTGTAGCTGTCTTCTTCAGGAAGCGAGAGAGCTGCGCCCAACGCCCTGCCATGCGGAACAATCGTAACCTTATGAAGAGGGTCTGCGTTTTTTAAAAAATAGTGAAGAATAGCATGCCCCGCTTCGTGAATTGCGGTCATACGCCGTTCTTTGTCTGATACTACAAGAGTCTTTCGCGCAACACCCATTAAAACCTTGTCTCTTGCTTCCTCAAAATCGGACATTAATACTTCGGTCCTGTCCTTGCGTGCAGCAAAAAGAGCTGCTTCATTCACAAGGTTCGCGATATCCGCACCGCTCATTCCTGGTGTAGCACGCGCGATACGCACAAGATCAATTTCCTTATCAAGTGGAATTTTCGCGGAATGAATTTGCAGTATCGCTTCGCGTTCCTTTATATCAGGCATCGCGACTACAACCTGGCGGTCAAATCGTCCGGGACGAAGAAGAGCGGGGTCAAGAACATCAGGACGGTTTGTGGCAGCAAGAATAATTACACCATCCTTTGAATCAAAGCCGTCCATTTCGACTAACAATTGATTTAAAGTTTGCTCGCGCTCGTCATGTCCGCCGCCGTACCCCGCGCCGCGTGTACGTCCGACAGCGTCAAGTTCATCAATAAAAATTATGCAGGGAGCGTTTTTCCGCCCCTGTTCAAAGAGATCCCTTACGCGGCTTGCTCCAACGCCGACAAACATTTCAACGAAGTCTGAACCGGACATATGAAAAAAAGCGACCCCCGCCTCTCCCGCGACAGAACGCGCCATTAATGTTTTTCCGGTTCCCGGCATTCCGACAAGGAGAACACCCTTTGGAATGCGCGCTCCCATTTTTGTAAACTTCTGCGGATTTTTTAAAAACTCCACAACTTCTTCAAGCTCAAACTTGGCATCCTTCTGTCCTGCTACATCAGAAAAACTAACTTTCCTTCCTTCATCCTGATAACGCTTTGCCTTGCTTTTACCGAAAGAAAAATTCTTCATTCCGGCACCTTGCATGTTTCTGAACATTAAAATAATAATCGAAATAATAAAAATCCATGGAAGCATATCCAGTAAAATACGCAGCGGGCTGACTTTTGCGGGAGAGCCGGAAATATTAATATTCTTATCCCTTAAATTTGATAAAAGATTTGGATCGCTGTACGGAATATTAGTCCTATATTGAACGCCTGATGATGATCCTTTCAGAAAAACATCAATCGTATCATTTGTATATATTGTGACAGATTCAACCTGACTTTCATTCACAAAGCGTGTGAACTCAGAGTATGTAATATTCATAACGGGGGTATTTTCTCCCCTAAAAAAATATGCAATAAATACGCCGACTATAACAAGAAAAAGAACTAACGCGAAGCCGCCTGGTCGGCGAGGCGTAGAAGATCCGCGATCAGGCATATTATCATTAAGGTTTGGCATTAATACCTCCGGCATTAAATAATTATTTAAAGCAATTTATGTTTTTCATATTATTATAGCAGCGTTATTCTGCCAAAATAATGTCATACTTAGTAGTACTTATAGATTATTGCAGTCTTTCTCTTTGATCAACCGTGAAAAGCCGCATTCAAAGAACTCTTTATATACACGGGAAATAATCACTTTACCGTCTTTACGCTTGATTTTTACAGTACCAAGATCAGCCGCCTTTACTTTCTCTTCGCAAAAGTTCCTTACAACGGAACGTTTTACAGTTTTATTTGAAAAAGTATCACGCAGGGGCAGAGAGGAAAATAGGGTATTGCATGCGTTAAATACCGCTTCTTCGCGGACAATTTCTGGTTGTGAAAAAAAAATCTCTTCTTCTGTAAATAATTCTTCCCTCCTCTGCGCTTCTGTGAACACAGCTTTTCTTTGTGCGGATTTAGGAAGTACTTCCCATTTAATAGATTTTATAGCTTCCTCTGTGATAAAATCTGCGATAAGCAGTTGAGTTTTCGCCAAAGCAATTACGCCTTTTTTCCAGAAAGGAAATGACTCGTTTAAAAGCGGTACAAGCTGACGGCGAACACGATTGCGAAGAAATATTTCATCGTTATTTGTAGAATCCTCGCGCCAGAGAATTTTTTTTGCGTTCAGATACTTAATAATATCCGCGCGTGTTACCGGCAGTAATGGACGAAGGAGGCGGCCGCGCCTTACAGGCATCACGCATAGGCCAACAGGGCCTGCTCCGCGTAAAATACGCATAAGCGCCGTTTCCTGAAGATCATCCTTTGTGTGAGCAAGCAAAATAAAGGTTTTTTGACTTCTGTTATTCAAACTGTCAAGGCGTTTTGCTTCATGCAAAAGAGATCTGTGCCGGAAATAACGAGCGGCAGCTTCAATACCGGTACCCTTGCGTTTCGCAAACAGATTAATTTTTCCAGGCAGAAAAAATTTAACGCAACATTTAATTCTATTGGTTTTACAGTAATTTCTGACAAATTCAGCATCACCGCGGCTTTCATATTCAGGTCTAAGCCCATGTTCGACATGAATACAGAAAAGCGCGTCTTGATTTATAATGCCACTGTCCCGAAGAGCGCAAAGAGATGCAAGAAGAGCCATTGAGTCAGCACCGCCTGAAACTGCGGCAAGTAAAGACGCGTTCTTTTGATATTTGAGTAAAAATGAGGATACATTATTCTCAAATTTATTAATAATATCTAAATAATACGAAATGAGGTTTGGAGATCGGGGATCGTAGAATGAGGATTGCGGAGCATCTTTCATTCTTAGCTTCTCACCAATGATTCCAAACTAATTCTGTGCCTAAAACAAATTTTCATTCTTACCACAACGGAGCAGAAGACGCATTGAAGGAAGAAATGAAAAAATCATTAATATTCCGTATTAAAATCAACTGAGCTTTTTCCAAAACTTTAGTTTTCGGAAAAAACTCAACTAACTTAATGTTATTTTTTATCGGCAGCTGATTTCTTACCTGCGGCAGCAGGAGCGGCAGCGGCAGTGGCGGCTTTTTTATCTGTTACAGTTGTTGGAGCAGCAGTGCCTGTAGCAGGAACAGCAGCAGCAGAATCGGCAGTAACTGCGGCGGCAGTTTCAGCTTTGGCGAATTTAACAAGAGCTATAACTTGATCTGGATTGGAAAGAAGCTTGACACCCTCGCCAAGAACAATATCCCTGACATGCAGGGATTGATTGGCTTTAAGCCCGGAAATGTCAATTTCGATCCTTTCAGGCAGATCTTTTGGAAGACATTCAATCTCAATTTCGTGAAGAGGCGTTTCCAGTATACCGCCTTCGCGCACGCCAATGGGATTCCCATGTAGAATAAGAGAGACTTTTGCTCTGAGGGAGACACCACTTTCAACCTCGTAAAAATCAATATGGAGAATATTACCGTCTATGATATTTCTTTGGGTACCTTTAACAAAAGCGTCATATGCTTTATCCTCTACGGCAATCTTAACAATGGTACTTTCAGAGATACCTTTTGTACCTTTTACAAATTCAACGGAATCCAGATCGATGGAAACAGCATTACCGGATCTTCCGTAGATTACAGCAGGAATTCTACCGTTCCTCCTAAGCCTACGGGATTCGGCGGAACCGTATTTCTTACGGTTTTTTGCTTGTAATATAACCTTGCTCATATAAATAACCTCAATAAAGAATTACCGGGATTGACCCCTACTGGGACGACAGGATTCGAACCTGTGAATACCGGCTCCAAAGACCGGTGGCTTACCACTTGCCGACATCCCATTATAAACACTATGTACGAGAATAACAAGAACTGAATAATTAAATCAAGAGGTTTACAAAGAAAGCGGCTGATGCAAAGTTTTGAATACGGAATAATTAAAAAGTTATACCCGATTAATCATTCCGCATCCATCATCAATCATTATCGTCAGATCCGTCAGCGACCACATCAACATCACCGGAATCATACTTTTCCAAAATGCGTTTTTGTAATTCGGCCCTGAACTCAGGATGAATCGGATGGGCGACATCCTTATATTCACCGGCACGAGTCTTCCGACTGGGCATAGCGATAAAAACTCCTGTCTTACCCTCAATGATCTTTATATTATGAACCACAAAGCAATCGTCAAAAGTCACTGTTACATAGGCCTTCGGCTTACCGCCGCCGGTCACCTTACGGACCCTGATATCTGTTATTTCCATAGCTCCTCTCCTCTGAGGTCCAAATTTTAAATCTTAATACCAGCTTCTTCGGAATGCTTATCATGTATTAAGCCCAAGTTATTTACATTGTACTATTGAATTGTCATGAAAGCAAGTAAATTAATTACTTTTTTATTTGACATTTCTATGTATTTACATGTTTATAATATGAATATTGAGTATTAGCAGCTCATAAAGAATGTTTTTACCATTTTGACAAATTTCCAATTGCCGTTTATTGATACAGCAGCTTTTTGAGCATGTTCCGCATCTTTAAAAACCCCAAAACATGTTGAACCGGAACCGGAAAGATTTACAAAATCCGCACCTGCCTCCTGCAATTGCAAAATTATCCTGCAGTATACCGATTTCTCGCTTTCATTAAAAACCTGTAAAAAGTCATTTCGAAAATTTTCACACGTGGGTATGAAGTACACATAATTATTATTTAATACATTAGTTGGATTTAGAGCGCGATACTCATCAAGGAGTCGGAAAGCAGCTGCGGTATCGCTTGAAAATCCTGGATTTACAAGAACAAGGTACATTAAAGGAGCCTTAAAAGGCGTAATTTTTTCTCCTCTATTTGAAACATAAGAACCGGAGGTTTCATGTATAAAGAAGGGAACATCACTGCCTAGTGTTAACGCCATATCAAGGAGATCCTGATGGCTGCATAAAAAACCAGCCATCTTATTCAAAGCAAGGAGGGTTGCCGCAGCATCAGAAGAACCTCCACCAAGGCCGCTGCCAATAGGAATACGTTTTTCTACTTTCGCTACAATTTTCTGGTAAAAACCGGTTTTTTCCCGAAAAAGCGAAATAGCTTTAAAAATAATATTATCCTGTAAAGGTATAGAAAAAGGTTCTATCCGGGCCTCATTCCTATCATAAATTACCTCTATCTCCGTATTTTCCGTTTCACATTCATCATTATTTAATTTAAAATGTAATGTATCCCCAAAATCTACAGCCAAAAAGACACTTTCAAGGTTATGAAAACCATCTTGACGCTTGTCAAGAATTGCAAGATGAAGGTTCACTTTTGCAGGCGCAAAAACAGTGATATTATTTATTTTTACGGGCATATACTCGCAGAATAGCATAAATGAGTTTATTTCAAAACCATGTTGGCTTATGGAACATTCTCAAATAATATATTTACAGAAATTAAAAAAACCTGTTGACAAAATAATATATCCTCCCTTATGTTTCTAGAGAGAAGTTATTTGTTTCTCAATTCAGTTTAGATTCAAGAGAATATCAATTATAAGGGAGAGCATTATGATTCTGAATCTACCGCATAACAGCAATACGGCGAAGGTTCCTAGTCAAGCTACGGAACAGGATGAGCTGGCACTAATGCAAATATACGAAAGTGCTGCTTACGAGTCTGATAACAGTGAATTACCGGATTTCATCTTCAACAGTTACAGTGACGATGACATTGATGATGATGATTTTAATGACGACACTGAAGACGACTACGATGATGAAGACGATTTAGATGACGACGATGAAGAGGATGAAGACGAAGATGATGATGATTACGAAGACGAAGATGATGATGATTACGAAGACGAAGATGATGATGATTACGAAGACGAGGATGAAGACTGGGATGACGAAGAATAATTAATCATGAAACTATATAAAAATTGATTTACACGGGACGTTAATAACTGCCGCAGAATCGGGAGGAGTTCCGTGTTTCATGATTGTTGTTTTTGCGGAATAGGAGCCCAGAGCCGCTCAAGGCCGTAAAATTCCCGTGTGTCGGAAGTCATTAGGTGTATGATTATTAACCCAAGGTCGATCAATCGCCATTCATCGTCGTTATTTTTACCAGAGCCATTTAAAATGTCGATTTTATTATCACGGCAAAATGTCTTAAGGTGCCGATTTATCCCATCCATATGTGTTCTGCTTGAGACTGTTGCAATAATGAAAAAATCAGTCCAGTTACAGATACCGCGAAGATCCATGACAGACACATCCTCTCCCCTGTGATCAAGTAAAAAATCGGCAATCATCTTCACATCTTTCGGATGCGGTTCACTGTTCACTTTATTACTATTCTCCAGTAACATATCTTCCATTAAAATTCCTTCCAATAAGCAGGGTTATATCTGCTTTGTATTCAATATCAATATTCATAATGTTTCCTTCCTGCTCTTCCGACATCTCACGGCGGATATTTGTACAACGGATAATTTCGGCAAAAGCATTAACAAGGTGTTGATCTCCCGCGCGGTGAATGATAACAGTACTGTCATAATTACTGTGATCTGCATTCCCGATTGAAATTACATCAAAACCGAAACTTCTAAACATATCAGCAGTCCTGCCTGCAAGCCCGTTAACTGCTGTCCCGTTTAATATTTCTACGGTCAAGCTGCGTTCGATTAAATGATCTTCAATTTCGCGGGTGAGCGTTCCCAATGTCTGCCGGACAATCTCTTTTATCAAACTTCCGTCCCAGTGCGGAATAATCAGCATTTGCTCCGATACTTCCCGCAAACTCCCGCTGACTGATTGTATATTGGTCCTGTTTGTATCAATGTTCGTAAATTCATTAAACAGATTAATTAAAGTATTCTGATTCATTCCGGTTTTAAAAAGAGAATAATACATCTTTGCCACATCGGGATTTTTAAGGTTTTCATTCATTTGAATCTGACGATTAACAAGACCAAGAAAAAAACGCTGCCTGCGGAACACTTCCACTTCGCTGTCTTCGTGAGGCAGACTGTAGACAGCATAAAGACTTGCCTTATCACCGTCTAAAACAGTCATACCGGAAGGAAATAAAATGATCCCGTTATCATCACGGTAGAATACAGAAGAGGGAATAAAAATCTCGACTCCTTCAAGAAGATCAACCAGGGAAACCAGATTTTCCTTTGTAATAACAATTGAAAAATTAATATCAATGCCTAAAAGTTTCTCAATTTCACTCTCATAACTGTTGATCCTTGCAGGATCATAAACTCTGTCTATACGATCTACACGGTTGATTCTGGAAATCAAAAGCCCAAGATCACCGGGTATATCAAAAATGGCAGCGCGTTTTGTACCTGGATAATACATAAGCACATATGTGCTGAGCGGTATTTTATTATCTTCGATTACAAACAGAGTATTGATAACACGGTTATCAGAAACAGCATCTCCCACAGGATTGCTACGAAATGTTAATATTGAAAAGACTGTTCCAAAAACAAGCAGAAAAATTATTAAACCAAGCAGCAGAAACGAAGAATCGCTTTTTTGAACTTTCAATATTTACTCCTTAATAATAGTTTATGAATAGCAGAAATTCGCAATTATACAGCAATATCTGCTATGTAATCCTGCCAGAAAACCCATAACTAAAAGTTTTTCCGATTATCTTTTTCTAATTTTCTCCAGTAGCATTAATGTGTCATTTGATAAATCCAGTTCCTTTGACTTTAACTTAACAATTGTTTTTTCCAATACGACATAAAGAATACTGTCTAAATCGCTTTCCTTAGATCCTTTCAGACACATTTTCCTTAACGCGGGATCAATGTTCCTTGAAATTTCGGTTTTATCTGCAATATAAACAATCTTTGCAAGAAGCCCCATATGCTCGCTTCCCAGAGTATGAAAGGCAACTGCTTCCAGCACGTCTTTATTATTAATGTAGAAATGCTCCCTTAGCAATACAGCGGCAGCCTTGCCGTGCAGAAGATTTGGTTTTTCGTATTCAAGAGCTGATATCTTAAAAATGTTATTTTTGGATTTTAATATTTTTAATAATTGCTTTCCGTCAAGCTGCTTTGCAAGATCATGGGCAATCCCGGCAAGATAGCCGGTCATTGGATTAATGCCGTAACGAAGGCACAAATCGTACGCGGCAATGGCTGTATTCCTTGAATGCAGGAACCTTTCCGTATTAAGAGCATCTCGTGCTGCAGCCTCAATTCGTTGAATTAGCCTATACGAAAAATCATTATTTTTTTCAGGAACACTGTGTAAACCGTAAAGCCGCCTGTCTTCAATAATTGCTTTGACTTCGGGCGGCACCAGTGAGCGCCAGATGTTTCCGTCTTTTATCTTCTGCCTGACATCATGTGAAGAAATATCCATTACATTGTTTTCGATCTGGATATGCGGAAAGGGATATTTTACAACCGCAGAGTTAATTCTATGTGCAACAGCAATTTCTGCCAATTGAAGAATTCTTTCACTTTCTCTCCATTTTGGAAAATCACAGGCAACATCATCGCCGATAATTAAAACAGGTTTTTCCACAAGGTTATAACGGATTAGGATATCTTCGATGGTGTTAATTGTATATGAAACACCTTCTCTTTTGACTTCACAATTATCAATAATGTACCTTCCGTCACATGTAATTGCAGCAGCGAGCATATCAACCCTGTCATTTACGCTTACTGCAGAGATATCGTCAAGTTTAAAGGGAGAACGGTATGCCGGAATAAAAATTACCCTGTCAAGTTTTAACGAATAAATTGCATTATCTGCCAAAAAAAGATGTCCTAGATGAACCGGATTAAAACTGCCTCCAAAAATACCAAGTTTCACTTTAACTCCTGTTTGGAAACAGGCATTATACCATTTCCATAAATATCATCAGAAAAAATGTTATCTTCATCGCTTGAATCAATGTATATATCCGTTTTGCCGGTTGTTTCTGTTAAACGCAAAAATGCACCGGACAGCTCTTTTATTCCGCTGCCTGAAAAAACAGAAATACCAAAAACATCCTCCTCAGGATATTTTTCCGCAAGATTAAACAGCCTTTCTTTCGCAGACCAGTAATTCATACTACCAGACGATATATTTTCTAAATCGGTTTTTGTCCCTACAAGCAGCCGTTTTTTGCCTGTAAGCTGATGCGAATATGAATTAAGCTCATTTAATAAAACATTAAAGGAATTAAGATAGTTATCATCAGAAAGATCGATTAAGAACGCAAGGACTTTTGTCCGCGAAATATGTTTTAAAAAACGTATGCCAAGCCCTGCTCCTTTTGACGCTCCTTCGATAAGACCTGGAATGTCGGCAATGATGATATCTCTATCTTTTATTGTCAGAACACCCAGATTAGGAATTTTTGTTGTAAAGGGATATGCGGCTATTTTAGGCCTTGCGTCTGTAAAGTGGTTTAGAAGGCTTGATTTACCTGCATTTGGAAAACCGACAAGGCCGATATCAGCCATTATCTGTAATTCAACTATCAGTTTTGTTGTTATACCTGGTTTGCCGCCCAGGGCTTTAGTTGGAGCTTGATTCACTGACGATTTAAAGTGAATATTTCCCCACCCGCCATTGCCGCCCTTGAGGAAAATAAAGTCTTCCTGATTTTGTGAAAAATCGCGTATTAATTCATTTGTTTCCACGTTACGGATTAGTGAGTCCGGCGGCAGTGGTATAATTACATCCGCTCCATTATGGCCATACTTGCCGGCATTACCTCCATCGCGACCGTTCTGAGCCTTAAAACTAAACTTATACCTTAAATGGGAAAGAGTGCGTAAATTACTACGGATAGTGAAAACAACATCCCCTCCCCTGCCGCCGTCTCCGCCTGAAGGTCCGCCCCTGGGAACATACTTCTCCCTTCGAAAAGCCGCACAACCATTACCGCCGCTCCCCGAGGATACTTCAATTACTGCTTCATCAGCAAACTTTTCCAAATTTCAATCAAATTATTATAAATCAGCCTTCACTTACAATTGAAGCGAGTTTTCTGCCGCGGCGTTCATGGAAACTAACCTTTCCGTCAGCAAGCGCGAAGAGAGTATAATCGCCGCCGCAGCCGACATTTGTTCCAGGGTGAATCCTTGTCCCGCGCTGTCGGGCAATTACGGTTCCGGCCTTTACAAAAGTGCCGTCAGATGTTTTTATTCCCAGATATTGTGGATTTGAATCTCGTCCGTTTTTTGCACCGCTTCCGCCGCGTTTCCGTGCCATATTATATCCTCCTGAAATAACAAGGAAGGTGTCCGTAGAAGTTATTCTAACTTTCAGAACACCGCCTTTCTTTATAACCTTTACGCAAACAATTAAAAACCGATATTTTTAACTGTCAAGCTACAATTATCTGGAAATTCCTGAGAAACTGACAAGAGTCCATTTAACAGGAATTCCCCGGCAGCAAACAGAAAATCTTTCCCTTCTGCCGTATAACCGGCTTCCAGCCAAAATTGACCTTTTTCCGGAGCGTTGCCGCGAACATCTATTCCCCTTCGGCCGGAAAGGACGCTGAAAGCCGTTCTTGTCAGAACCGATACGGCGGCGCAGACAATGTCTGTTCCTGCCCTCCCGGATCCCGAATGACCCGACACTTTGCATGACCTTAATATCCCGCTGTTATCAAGGACCGCTTCTACCTCGATCATTTAAACACCAGAAAAATTGTTATATAAGTCCGCTTGATCATTAATCTGCAGGAAAAGCCCATATCAAGCAGAAATATTTTCAATCTTGATAATTGAGTATTCCTGTCTATGTCCCTGCTTTCTCCGGTAATCTTTTTTCGGTTTGTACTTAAAAACTATAATTTTATCATCTTTTCCGTGTGATTCCACAGTCGCAGATACCTTTGCGCCTTCAACATAGGGACTCCCTACCAGCACTGAATCACCGGAAACCAAAAGAACCGTATCAATATTAACGGTTGTTCCCGGATTGGCATCAATTTTACTGACTTTAAGCAGAGCACCCTTCTCGGCTTTATATTGTTTCCCTTTAAATTCAACCAGAGCGTACATCATTCTCTCCAAAATTCATCAATTAACTTCACACTATCTTACATTTTTAAAAGAGTCAACCCTGCAAGCGATAGATTGACAAGCACATAGGGGAAAAATACACTTACACCATGCAGCAAGAAAATACACAGCGAAGCTTAATTGCTTATATTTTGCTTATGGCAATTACGCTAATCTCATGTGATGATATACAAATAATTCAAATATGGACAGATCATCCGGAAATTGCGCTGTACGGTGAATATTACAACACTGTACAAAACCGTTATAAAGTCAGTGTACGATACATGGAATTTCCAACCGCGGGGTTAAGCAGAACAAACAGTCCGGATATTATTATTGCAAGCTGGCTGAAAAATTCATCTACTGAAGTTTACTTTAAATCATTAAACAACATTTTTGGATCAAAAAAACTTTCAAGAAACATTTTTTATCAGAGGCTCCTTGCAGACGGCAGAATTGATCGCAATCAATATCTTTTGCCGGTATCATATAACATTCCGGCTCTAATTTTTTCCAAGGATAGGGAAAAGGATGTCTCCAACCAGTTTACCATTGATTTTAACGAGATAAAAGAATTAAGCCTTAACTTCAACAGGGAAAGCCGCGGTTCGTACACGCAGATGGGTTTCTCGCCGCTATGGAATAGTAATTTTCTACTGACTGCGGCAGCGTTATTCGGAACATCATTCACGGAAGGTGAACCGCTTGTATGGGATTCTGCAGCGCTTGAGCAGTCCTTAATTTTTATCAATAATTGGACAAATGAAATTAATACATCAAGTCAGATCGAAGAAGATTTTACATTCAAGTATTTCTTTGAGTCCCCTGTAAGACTTATTCAATCAGGAAGAATTTTATTCTCGTACATTGAAAGCGGCGAACTATTCCTGTTAGGCAATGATGCGATGAATATTATTGATTTCCGATGGATTATGGAACAGGATCAAATACTTATAACCGATGATACGGTTTATCTAGGTATTCCAAAATGGTCAAAATCGCAGGCAGCGGCAAGATCCTTTATTATGTGGTTTTTCAAAGTCGAGAACCAGCGGCTTCTCCTTGAATATTCAAGGCTTAACAGAATAAATGAAAATATTTTCGGTATCAGCGGGGGATTCTCGGCATTAAGTTCGGTCACTGAGTACATTTATCCGCAATTCTATCCAGAACTTTTAGGTAGGATGCCTCCTTCCGAATATTTTATACAAACAAATACATTGCCTGCCAACTGGACTGTTATTAAGGAGCGTGTAGTGCTTCCCTATTTAAATGATCGCGCACGAAGCGGCAGCACAGCCGAAATCATTCCTCTGGAAAGACGGCTGGCCGATTGGGTAAGGCTGAACAGGTAACGCTATGCAAATTCGATCTATTACTGATAACGAAAAAGACATTTATGACGAAGCTGTTACCCATCCGCTTCAATCCTATGATTGGGGCGAATTTAAAAAAACAACAGGGCAGAATATTGAGCGCTTCGGATTATTTGAAAATGATAAAATGATTAACGCTTTTCAGGCTTCCTTTCATAAAATCCCCTTTATTGGCAGCACCGTCGGCTATATCCCCAAAGGCTGTATGCCTGATTCAGAACAGTTGGACGCTTTAAAAGAGTTTGCATACAGACAAAAGGCAATTTTTATTAAACTTGAACCGAATGTTGCGCATCCGGCAGATACGTCCTCTGTTATAAATAATATTAGAAATAGTTTTGAACAGGAAAGGAATTTTTTACTGCAAAACGGAGCAGTACACGGAAAGAATCTATTTACAAAATATAATTTTCACCTTGATCTGACTCCAGGAATTGATGAACTTTTTGATAATTTGAGAAGTAAAACCCGTTACAATGTCCGCCTTGCGGTAAAAAAGGGCGTACAGGTTGTCGAAGATACATCAGAGAGCGGCATGGAAACCTATATTCGTCTAATGCAGGAAACAACTTCCCGGCAACGTTTTTATTCCCATGCACCGCAATATTACCGCACAATGTGGGAAACAATCGGCTGCAAAGCAAACAGCATGCTGCATATATTTCACGCAATATATAACGGCCAGGTTCTTGCTGCCTGGATTATCTTTCTTTTTAACAGTAAACTCTATTATCCCTACGGAGCCTCAAGCGACGCTTTTCGGGAAGTAATGGCGTCTAATTTAATAATGTGGGAAGTAATAAAATACGGCCATGAAAACAAATGCAGTTGTTTTGATATGTGGGGTTCGCTCGGACCAAATCCGGACGCTAAAGATCCATGGTACGGCTTTCATCGTTTTAAGGAAGGATATAATCCCGTTCTGATGGAAAATATCGGCACTTACGATATTGTCTACAATAAGTTTCTCTATAAATCCTTTAACGCCGCAGATAAATTACGGTGGTTCATATTGCGGACTTTTCACCGTTAATTACTAAAAAATTAATAGGTAATTCCGATATTCATAGCAGGAGTATATTATATGAGTACCGGAGCCATACCGCATCAGGCTTTTCCAAGCATGGGTTACGCGATAAGCGCGTCAGCCGTGGGGGGAAGAGCGTCTCTCCCTGTTGCGCCTGGTATGCTAATATACTCGCACTTTAAACATGTTTCAGGCACTCCGGCACCGGAAGGCACTACAGGCGTTAACATCTCAAAGTTAAAAATCCTTGATACATTAATTGAACAGCTTTCAAGAATTAAAAACCAAACCTCTGCGAACATCAGCGATACAGAAAACAGCGACGAAGCAAGGATTAATGCCTTAATTGAACAATATCAAAAACAGATAAAAGCAGCATACTCTGTAAGCGTTTATACCCCCGCGGCGCCTGCCGCAGGAGTATTATTTAATATCGCGGCATAATCCTCTTATTCCATGATTGCGTAAATGCGGAAAGGCCCTGCACCGAAAGAAGTTAATCTGAAAATATAGGTGGTGTTGGCGCTAACGTTATTAATCCCTATCCTGGCATTGAGGTCTTCATTGTCATCATTGCGATCAATATGCTGATAATCGCTGGAGTAAGCGTCCAGAACAGTATCAGTGCTGCCCGAAGTCTCAACTGTAAGGCGGCCGCTTCTTGTAGTCCTGACGCTGTACCATATTTCTCCTTCGTATTCAATATTTCCGTTTATGAATGATCCAACGGTTATTGGAGTCGGAGTCGGAAACGCTTGATAATTCGCCAGTATACGATATGAGCCGGTTATTTCTGAACTATAACCTCTTAACTGAAAATAATAAGTTCCGCCTGCTGCGACCTGAATCCTTAACCTGGCATTTCCTCCCCCTGCGCTGTCATCATCATAACCTATTACATTATAACCATCATCATAAGCCGTAAGGTAAGTATCTGTGTTACCGGATGTTTCAACAGTGATAAACCCGCTCTGGGAGGCACGGACACTGTACCAATACTCGCCGTTTAATGCAATATTTCCGTTCAGGAATGATCCGACATTGAGCGCGGTAGCGGCAGGATATCCCTGAGAAGCCGCTGATATACGATATGCGCCGCCTGAATCCCCAAAACCTTTTACAGCAAAAATATAATTCTTACCGGTTGATACCTGAAGCCTTATCCTTGCATTCGGATACCCTGCGCCGTCGTCATCTTCTGCCAGCCAATTGTAATTCTCATCATAAGCTGTAAGGTAAGTATCGGTATCGCCGGATGTTTCAACTATGAGATATCCGTTTTGGGTAGCGCGGACACTGTAAATATATTCTCCGCCTGATGTAATATTTCCGCTTACAGGACTTCCAATGCGCAGTTCTGTTATAGGTCTGGAGTCAGCAAGAATCCTAAATGAACCGCTGACATCGCTGTGTAAACCTCTTAGTTTAAAAAGATAGGTTGTATTGGCCTGTGCCAGTAAATTAATACGGGCATCCAGGCCATTGGGACCGTCATCGTTTTCAGTAATTAATACCCTTTGCGCGGTATAAGCTTCCAGATATGTATCTATATTGCTTTCAGTCTCTACAGATAAAATACATGTCTGGGTTGTCCTTACGCTGTACCATATTTCCTGGCTGCGGCTTAAATTACCCGATAAAAACGAGCCGATACGCAGTTCCTGTGTGGTTTGTGCAAAAACGCTCCCTATTGCAAAAAACACCAGAATAGCAATTAGACAAAAAAATTTCCTCATGTTGTTCTCCTTAATTATTAATATTTTTTTTATAAATACGCAGAAACAGTATACGGACCGAATTCATATGCACCAAGTTCAATGTAATATGTTCTTCCTGATATAACCTCTATTACGATTCTATCATTTGGAAATCCGGCCCCATCGTCATTATAATCCAAAAATTGCAAATCTTCATTGTATAAATACAGATAAGTATCCGTACTGCCTGATGTCTCAATTGTAAGAGTACCGCTCCGCGAAGCTGTAAAAATAAAAAAATTATAATACCAGTCTGTAATATTTCCGCTGCAGGAACTCCCTGCGTTTAATTGTGTTACAGGCAGATAAGAAGCGGATATACTGTACAGTCCGCTTATAATGCCGTCGTAACCGGTTAAACAAAAAAAATAAGTATTACCGCGTTTTACTGATAATATAATGCTGGCATTCAGTTCATTGGGCCCGTCGTCATTTTCAGCGATCAAATTCATACCGGCATCATAGGCTTTCAGGAAAGTATCAGTATCGCCGTCAGTCTGCACAACCAAAAGACCGTTTTGAGCCGCCGTTACGCTGTACCAAATCTCCTTATCGGAAGCCAAATTACCCTGTAAAAACGAACCGATAATAAGCTCCTGCTGCGAATAAACACTCCCGACAGTAAATATAATAAAGGCGATAAACAATAACCATCTTAGCTTCAAATTACTATCCCCGGCTCAAACATAAGAACAATATAACGCAAAAACACATTTATATCAATGCGGAGCGAATAGGGATTAACTGAAATAATACAAATCTTTGTACAAGGCTACTACAACATGTTGTACAAGGCTATTACAGCCTGTTGTACAAGCCTGGTACAAAACATTGTACAAGCTTAATATAAAACATTGTACAAGACTATCTGTTAAAAGCCATATAACTACAATTTTAATGGAATTGACCGTGATTTCAGCCTGAAACTGCTTTGAGTTTCTTCGCGAACACATAAATCACAGCTTTTCTGCCTGAAAGTAAAATCGGAATACTTTCCTGCAAAATGAAGCTTGATTCAGCCGCTTTTATTAATTTGTCATCATCTGTATACAGTACAACCGCTCTCCCGCTTCCCTTAAGGAGCCTGTAAAACACATTAAACATTTTTTTTAAAAAACCGCTGTCAGCAATATCTTTGTACTGCCCCCACGGCGGGTCTGTGATAATCGCGTCAATGCTTTTCTCTTCGATAAATAATGGCAGCTTGCTGTAATCGCCGTTATGCAGGAAAAAACTGCTGATTTTCCGTTTTTTAAACCGTTCCGCGGTATATGAAACAACCTGCCTGTCATTATCATTTGCATGGAATTCTGTTATGTGAAAATATTTCATTGCCGCTTCGGGAATTGAACCGTATCCGCAGAAAGGATCAAGGACAGCATCATTATAAGAAAGAGAAGCAAGGCGGCACAATGCCCACGCGAGAGGAGGAGGCAGCTCTCCCTTGTGCAGGGTTTTTTCCCATGAGGGGTGCAGGGTAAGCCGTTTCATGAAAACAGAGAAACTCTGCCCCTGTGATTTGACTTCGTTTCTGTACAAAAACCAAAACTCTGTATCAGGCAGCGCGCGGTTGACTTTAAGGCCGGAAAGGCCGGAAATTGCTTTCTCCGCCTCCGTACGGAGTTCTTCGTCTATAGACGCGGGAACGTTTTCATTGGAAACAACAATCCGAAATGTATTAAACTTTTTATTGTTATTTACAATTGGTTCTGTATTAACCGCGGAACTGCACAGGGGTTTTCCTTCCGTATACCTTAAAAAATATTCTATATGTTTCTCTAAAATTATCTCTGTACTATCATTAGATTCCGCGGAAATCTCCTGTGAACTATCCAGAATGTTTATTACCTCGAAAATATTATTAAAACAGCAGAGATTAAGTTTATCGTAGCTGATTAGCGTCTCAAAAAGGACAGCGCCGTCAAGAAGCTTGTGTATCCTTACATCAGAAAGACGCTCTTTAACTGCGTCAGCAATAAGGCTCTGCAAGCCGGGAATAAATGTCGCATAAAATATATTTATCATAAATTGGCACAACTCGTTGTATAATTCTACCTTATAAATGGCCTTACGAACAACCGGTTGTGCTTCCGCAGGTATCGCATTTCATGCATGTTCCGTTTCTGACAAGCGTAAATGATCCGCATGAAGAACAAGGGTCTCCCTCATAACCTTTGATGCGAGCCTGGACAATTTTTATAACTTCGCTCTCCCGTGAATACGATTCTTCCGCTGCCGCTGCCTGCGATTTCGGCAAAGCCGCCTGCGGGGCTAACGGGACATTCTCCGACGAAGAGCCGGTTGAAGATTTTACTATACTGCCCTGCTCCGCAATATCCGAAAATCGTCCGGAGGAAGAGTGCGCATCATTGATTATATGTTCGCTGCCGTCTACAGGCTGCTGAGTTTTAACGGTTTTGCCGACTGCCGGTTTGAAGCCTGCAGGACTTTTTCTTTCAACGCGAGGTTTGGGTTCAGCTTCGTTCTTTGTCGCTGTAGAAATCAGATCTTCTGGTTTTACCTGTCCAAGGTCACTTCGTTTCAGATAGCTGATCGCAAGGTCGCGGAAGACATAATCAATAACGCTTGTCGCCATCTTCACATAATCATGACCCTGTACAATGCCGTTAGGTTCAAAGCGGCTGAATGTAAACGCGTCAACATATTCTTCCAGAGGGACTCCGTACTGGAGCCCCAGGGAAACTGTAATCGCGAAGCTGTTCAAAAGACTGCGAAACGCAGCGCCCTCCTTGTGCATATCAAGGAAAATTTCTCCAAGGCTTCCGTCTTCGTATTCGCCTGTCCTGATAAAAATTGAGTGGCCGCCGATCTTCGCTTTTTGAGTGTAACCCAGCCTGCGGTTAGGCAGAGGCTTACGAAAACCTCTGCTTGAAGCGGTTTTCTTTTTATCAAGCAGGAAAGGAGGATATTCAAGCCCTTTCTCTACTTTGAGGATTGTGTCAGCCAGCGGATCTGTTCCAGGAGCGAATGTATTAAGGGGCTGTGAAAGTTTGGAACCGTCGCGGTACAGCGCTACGGCCTTAAGACCACTTTTCCATGAAAGCATATACGCGCCTTTTACATCATCGTAATTTGCGCTGTTTGGCATATTGATTGTTTTGGAAATCGCTCCGGAAATAAAAGGCTGAACAGCCGCCATCATTCCGATGTGTGCTGTCCAAGGTATTGAACGTTTGCCGTTTTTTCCTGACGGAGCGGCTGTGTCAAATACAGGGTAATGCTCCGTTTTTAGAGAGGGCGCGCCTTCAAGACCCATTGTACCGCAGGCGTAAAGCTCGGCGTCCTCAATATTTTTATTTGTAAAGCCAAGATGATTGAGTAAATTAAATCCATGAAGCGACCATGTGGATTCCGGTAATCCAAGGTTTTCCTCAATAAACTCCTTTCCGAGTATATATGCATTAAAAACGCTTTCAAGGTTAAGAGTTGTTTTTACGGCATCTTCCACAGCGTCTAAAACAGCAGGCGTAAAACCTTTTGCTTTAAGCGTTTCATGATTAATCGCAGGCGCGTTTTTTAAAGTTTTCCTGCCTGTCGCATAAGCGGTAATCTCTTCTATTGCGGACACAGAGTAACCAAGGCTTGCAAGCGCGGGTGGCACCGAATGATTAATAATTTTAAAATAGCCGCCGCCTGCGAGCTTTTTAAATTTAACAAGAGCGAAATCAGGTTCAATTCCTGTTGTGTCGCAATCCATCAATAAACCGATAGTTCCTGTAGGCGCGATTGCGGTAACCTGGGCATTGCGGTAACCGCTTTCCTTTCCTAAATCAAGCGCTCTGTCCCATGCTGCTTTCGCCGCGTCCAGTAAATAAGGAGGACAAAAAGCGGGATCGATTCCCGCAGGAATTGTGTGAAGCCCTTCATATTCGCTGTCAGGCGCGTTGTTCACAGCGCGCCTGTGGTTGCGGATAACGCGCAGCATGTTTTCTGCGTTTTCATCGTAACGCAAGAATGAGCCGTGTTCCTTTGCCATACGCGCGGACTGCGCGTATGCTTCTCCTGAAAGAAGCGCTGAAAGAGAAGCTGCGACAGAGCGGCCTTCCTGCGAATCATAGGCAAGCCCCATAATCATAAGAAGAGTTCCCAAATTGGCGTAACCAAGGCCGAGCGTGCGGTACTGATAGGATAATTCCGCGATTCGCGGGGAAGGGAACTGCGCCATAACAACGGAGATTTCAAGAATCGTTGTCCAGACATCAATTGCGTGAAGGTATCCGTTAACATTAAATGTTTTATTTTTGTTATCGTAAAGCGCGGCAAGATTTATTGACGCAAGATTGCAGGCTGTGTCATCAAGAAACATATACTCAGAGCAGGGGTTGGAAGCGCGAATCTCGCCTCCCGCGGGGCAGGTATGCCAGTCGTTAATTGTTGTGTGATACTGAAGTCCCGGATCGGCGCATTGCCAGCTTGTTTTCGCTATATCATTCCACAATTTGCGCGCTTTAACAGACTTTACCGTTTTTCCTTCGGTACGGCTTTTAAGTTCCCAGTCAGCGCCGTCCTGCACCGCACGCATAAAATCATCGCTTAGGCGCAGGCTGTTGTTGGAACTTTGTCCGGAAACGGTATTGTACGCCTCATCGTCCCACGCGGTGGAATACAGATTCGCGTTAACTTCATCATCACCCTGTTCAAGGCGGCGAAGCTGCTGGTAAAGAAAGGACGGAGGAATTTTATCACCTAATGCGGAGCGCAGAACCATTGCAAGTTCGTGATTTTTTTCAGCGTTAAACCTGTCCTGCTCAGGGCCGCGGAAACCTGCCAAAGCCTTTTTCAGGGCGTCAGTATATTTCTTCAGTATAAGGGAGCCTGTTACCATCGAAGCGACTTTATGCTCTTCTCCGGCTTTCCAGCCGATATATTTTTCAACATCGGGATGATCAACATCGAGGGTTACCATTTTGGCGGCTCTGCGGGTTGTGCCGCCCGATTTAATCGAAGAAGCCGAGCGGTCACCGACTCTTAAAAAAGATAAAAGCCCTGAAGAAACTCCTCCGCCGGAGAGAGTCTCGTTCATTCCGCGGATATTGGAAAAATTGGACCCTGTGCCTGATCCGTATTTAAAAAGACGCGCTTCACGGGTCATAAGATCCATGATGCCGCCATCGTTTACAAGATCATCGTCAACAGAAAGTATAAAACAGGCATGAGGCTGAGGTCTTTTATATGCGCTGTCGGATTTAACCACTTTGTTTATATCAACATCAAAATAGAAATGTCCCTGAGCCGGGCCGTCGATTCCGTATACAGAATTAAGTCCCGTGTTAAACCACTGCGGGCTGTTTGGCGCGGCAAGCTGATGCGCGAGCATATAGCAGGTTTCATCGTAAAAGGCGTTTTCATCCTCTTTACTGTCAAAATACTTTTTCTGTCTGCCCCACTCAAGCCATGTATAGGCAAGCCGGTGGAAAACCTGCCTGCTGTCATGTTCTGCGCCGTCTTCAGGCAATGAATTGCCAGGATCTTTAGAATCATCTCCTGATTTTACCCATTTTTTCCATTCGTAGATTTTATCTTTAGGAACACCTGCCTTACGAAAGTATTTCTGCGCGATAATATCTGCTGCAATCTGACTCCAAAAAACGGGCACAATGACTGTGTCTTCGGAAAAAATCGTCTTACCGTTGGGATTACGGATTTCACTCTTACGCCGCTCCCAAATAACACCAAAATACGGGTCTTCTTCCCGATTAGTGAAAATTCTCTGTACTTTCATTCCCTAATCCTTTTGATGAAGGATAATTGAGCTTGTTCCAAAAGCGCGAACCTTCGGTTCGAAAGTTTTGGAACATCTTCAATTGCATATATTAAAACTCAACAGTAGTATAAGAATAACATGAAATTCCTCACTGTAACACAAGAATCTCTCGAAATGGGCGCAAATATTCTTAAAGAAGGAGGGTTAATCGCGTTTCCTACTGAAACTGTTTACGGTCTTGGCGCTGACGCGTTTAATCCCCTGGCGCTTGCGAAAATTTTTGATGTTAAAAAGCGACCTCATTTTGATCCTTTGATAATACATATTGCTTTTATTAACTCACTTGAAAATGTTGCGGATTTCTCGCTAATAAATAAGGAAACGCGAAAAACAGTTTTTCTCCTTGCGGAAAATTTCTGGCCGGGACCGCTGTCCATTGTTTTACCTAAAAATGAAAGAATACCTGGAATCGCAACAGCAGGTCTTTCAACCGCGGCTATTCGTTTTCCTGACAATGAAGCGGCTCAAAAATTAATTTCTCTTTCCGGAACAGCGGTCGCGGCTCCAAGCGCAAATCTTTTTAGCTCATTAAGCCCGACAAGAGCGGAACATGTCCGTGATAGTCTTGGAGAAAAAATAGACATGATCCTTGACGGCGGTCCTGCGCGAATTGGAGTTGAGTCCACAGTGCTTGATATTACAGGCGATAAAATAAAAATACTGCGTCCCGGCGGTACGCCGAGAGAGGCAATCGAAAACTTGATTGGTCCAGTAGATGGATCGTGTATCATTGAGCAAGGAGCAGAGAAATTTACATCACCGGGGCAAATGAAGAGCCATTACGCTCCAAAAACTCCGCTTTATGTTTTAAAAAGTGATGATATAATCCGTAGGCCCTATGATGACACAAGCGTGTTTCTTTTTTTTGACGGGCTAACAAGGAACGCATGGCGTGACGCGCAAACAAAAACGCAGATGCTTCCCGATGCTGTTAAAGTGCTTTCTGAATCGGGACATATGTCCGAAGCTGCTTCCTGCCTTTTTGAAACGCTTCATGAACTTGATAATCTTAACGTTTCCCGCATCTTCGCACAGGAAGCGCCCCAAACAGGTCTTGGAGAGGCGATTAATGACAGGTTAAAGCGTGGAGCGGAGAAAAACCAAAACATGAACCATTCTCTGTAACGCGCAAATACATACATATAATATAATTTTCACTTAAACGTTACGCCAAACTGACGGCAGACAAGCTGCGCCACGGTTCGTCCGCTGACAAGAGCTACAGGCAGTCCTCCTGGCGGTATCAGCCTGTGACCTGCGAAATAAAGGCCCTCTGTGTTTTTAACAAAACCGCTGCCGCCTGTCATTTTGTCTCCCGGTTTCATGACGCTCATCCATGAGCCCCGGTAAGCGCCAGTGTAGCGTTCATATGTTAAAGGAGTCGCTATATCAATGACATCGATCTTTCCTTCCGTCTGCGGATATTTCACGCAAAGAGCCCTAATAATTTTATCTGCAAGTGATTTTTTTTCTTCGTTATACCTGCCTTCATCCTTTACTTTTTTCCAGTAATCATATGTATCGCCCATAAAAGCGGTTGTCAGAGCCGTACAGCCTTCAGGAGCATATCCTTTAAGACCTGAGTAATTATAAAATCCAATTTCGTTAATTATCTCTCCCGCGCA
>WQSQ01000001.1 GCA_009787775.1 Treponema sp. | reverse complement strand
GTTTCATTCCATAAACGTAAAAGATCATCCTGTAAGCGTTCTCTTGTCAGCGTATCAACGGCGGCAAAAGGTTCATCCATAAGAATTATGCGCGGTTCTACCGCTAACGCTCTTGCCAAAGCAAGCCGCTGCCTCATGCCGCCTGAAAGCTGAGACGGATATTTATTAAGGGAGTCAGCCAGCCCTGTTTTTTTAAGAAAGAAAACCGCTTTCTTTTCCCTTTCGCTTCGCTTAATTGCTCGTAACTTTAAGGCAAACACTACATTTTGAAGAACTGTCATCCAGGGGAATATGGCATAATCCTGAAATATCATTGCTATATCATGTTTAGGTTGATTTTTAAACATACCGTTTGCAAGCGGAGATAAAAATTTATATTTTCGTTTGTAAGCTTCCATTTCTTTCCGCGTGGAAGGAAGCGGTTCTAAAACCTGATTACCGTCAATAAAAACTCCGCCTTCCGTTGGAGCTTGTAATCCGCCGAGAATTTCCAAAAATGTAGATTTTCCGCAGCCTGAAGGTCCTAACAGGCTGACTATTTTTCCGTCTTCAACTTTAAGTGAAACAGAAAGTATGGCGGTTAAACCGTCTGCGGTTCGGTCTTCATTTATAATGGAGAAGAATTTAGTTACATTACACGCTTCAATCATTACCTGCCTACTTTCCATACTGCTAATTTTAGCTCGATAAATTTTAATACTTCAATCAAAAACCAGCCGATGAAACCCAATGTTACCATACACACGACCATCTTTGAAATTTGAAAATAATCCTTTGCCTGATTCAGCGCAAAACCGATTCCTGTTCTACCGCCGTACATTTCCGCTATTACAAGCATTACAAGACCCATCGCGACGCCTGTTTTAACGCTCATAATTATTGCGCCTAACGCATGCCAGAAGTATACATGTAAAATAAGCGTTAATTCGCTTGCGCCGAACATTCTCGCGCTTGCCAAATAGCGCGGCTCTGTATCTTTTACCGCCTGATATGTATTAAATAATATGGGATAGAAAGCGCCCAAGAAAATTAAAAAAGTCTGCATTGGCAGTCCGATACCAAACAAGATTATCGTAAGGGGAACCCATGCGGGCGGAGGAATGGGAGACAAGAGCTGAAACAAAGGCAAAGCGCGTTTACGCACTGCCATATTCCATCCCATTAATATTCCTGTCGGAATAGCTGTAACAACCGCTATACCAAGCCCGAGAAAAAATTTTACCATGCTGCTTCCTATGTCTTTAAGAAAATTCTGTTTGGTAAACATTTCCCAAAAAGTTACGGCGACATCACTGGGCGGCGGAATAAGCGTGCGCGGCAATATACCAAAGCGCGGAAAACATTCCCATAGAATCAATAAGGGAATAAGCACTGTTAAAAATTCAAATGAAAATATATTTAGAGCAGCTCCCTTAAAGAAAAACCCAAGTTCGCGAAAGAATATCTGAAAAGCGCTGAGAATTTTTCTTTTTTTATGCAAGCGGTAAATTGCTGTTTTCATTATGTTTCTCTCTTTGCCTTTTCAACAGCAAGCGCAAGCTGATCCGCGCAGGAAGTTCCCTTGTTTCTTCCTTTTTCTACACAAACAATTCCTTTGCATTTCTTTATTATTTCTTCAACAGTCATTCCGTCGGCAAAGCGCGATATGGCTTTCAAATTACCGTTACAGCCGTTTGTAAATAAAATATCATTTATAATATTTTCATTTATATCAAATTGAATTTCTGTCGAACATGTACCTTGTGTTTTATAAGTGTATCTCATGCTTTTCCTCATGATGTTCCTCTGCGGCTTCTATAAAGATTTCCGCCAGTTCATCATTTGCCAAAGAAAATTCAGGAACAGGCTGTCCCTACAGTATTTCAAACGGCAATATTGTATTATCCGCTACTGCGCGGCGCAGTTGATCAGGAGAAAGATTTTCTGTCGCTGTAAGAGCTGTTAAAAAAGACTGTAACGCTTTTATTTTATCTTTACGCGCAAGCAGTACAAGCGCAGCCTGATCGATAACCGCAGGGCAGCATTCATCACCCGGTTTTACTTCCCAATTTTGATACAGGATAGAATGACCTTCATGAAGCGCAACGACAGAATATGTGCCTTTAATAATTACCGCGTCAACTGTTCTTGCTTCCAGTGCGGGAAGCATTGTGTCAAAGGGCATATACAAATATTTTACATTTGATAAATCCGCTGAAAATCTTTGAGCGTCTTGTGTAAATTGTTCCAATAACACGCAATACGGCGCGGAAGCGGCAACGGTCAAATTGCCAAGTTCATTTAACCTATTATTCAAACCTTTTCGCAAAACTAAAGTCACGCCGTAAGGATAAGTTATTTTCCCTACAACAGTAAGCCGCTCAAATCCGCTTAATTTGGAAAAAGCGGCTAATCTGTCAGCTTCTACAAATCCTGCGTCTAACGTACCGGATAACAAGCCGTAGGCAATATCAGATGATGAATTAAACTGCTGAAAGTCGATTGATTGCAAATCAGTTTGCTGCGCCGCAAACAAAGCGGCGGAAAGGTATCCGCCGCCATGACCTATTTTTAACACACCGTCATTCTTTTTTTCACATGAAAATAATAAAAGTGAAAAAAGCAGTGCCACAGTAAGCAGTGTTAATACAAGGATTTTTTTTACCACGTTATCCCCTTAAATGCGTCAGTGAATAATCGGTTGCGTGGGTTTTCTTTAATATCATTATTTGACAGAAGTTCATCGCCTAACGCAATAAGTCCGTCAACTGACAATGCGGTTCTGAATCCCAATCTGTGGTTACCATGAATGATTGCGGCTTCCGGCGCTCCTGTGTATTTTACGGCAATGCTCACGATATTTTCCGCTATCGGATTGGCAAGAATTATCGCATTTGCTTCATCTACCGCTTTTATTAAATTTTTGAGCGCGTCGGCATTTGCTGATAAAAACCTGTCACTTGCGTTAATTGTACGGCAGGGAATACTGGAAGATACTTCGCGAAAAAGAACCTTAAAACCTTCAAGTTCCGCTATGCTTGTATGAGGTTCTTCCAATATCGCGCCGTCAACTCTTCCGGCCTGTAATGCCGATATTGCGGGTCCTCCTGCAAGGCGGTTAAGATTGAATGAGGCTCCGGCGTTTCTTGCTGCTACTGTTAGCGATATAACAGCTTCGCAGGTTGGTGAAATCCCTGCGATTTCCTTGCCGTTCAAGTCGGACAATCTTATTATCGGGGAGTCTTGAGGAACTACCAATACGCTTGTGCATGGCACTTTTACCTGAGAGATAATTTTTAACGGCGCGCCGTTGGCGATTGCGGCGATTGCGACAGTCGGGCAGCTCCAAAATACGTCCGCGGCTCCCGAGACAGCAAGGTCACGGGCAGCGGCATTATCATCCACTTCTCTAATTTGAACATCAAGGTTATATTTATCAAAAATACCGAGTTCTTTTGCTACATAAAGGTTCAGGTGATGGGTGGTTTTGGCATCAGCTACGACAATAGTGGTTTTTTCCGTTGTGGTTCTTGTTTCGCTTCTGCCTCCTGCCATTAATTGAATAGGCAGAATAAGAGCTAGAAATGTTACTATTGCGCCCCTTAGAATAATTGAGCGGCGCGCCTGCCGGGTACCTCCAGCGATGTTACCCGCGACGCATAAAATTCCCTGAAAATTGATCATTTTGATCCTCCTAAATTGTTGTATACATATTAAACATATGTTATTAATATGTATTATGTTTTAATGACATGATAGGCTAAAATACTTACTATGTCAATAGGTTTTACGGGATTTACGAAGAATTATATACAATAAGGACAGCTTTAATTTTCTTAAATATTTTCGTTCTTTGCAACTGTTCCAAGTTTATATTTTTTAACTTCTTCCGGATGCATGTCCCTCACAAATTTAACTAATATTGTATTTATTTAATTTATATCGACTGGTTTAGGTATAAAATCGTCAAAACTGTTATTCTCAAACATCCTGTTATTTCCTACCAAAGCGTTTGCCATCATAGCTACAACGCCCATTTTCGGTATCATGTGATCCATGAATATTACATCATATTTTTTCCGTTTTTTTTATCACCGCACTGCCTGAGTCCGCCATTTCCACTTCAAGCTCATAGGATGAAAGGATTCCTCGTTCGATAGTTTTCCTGCTTACCCAGAGAACATTTTGAAATTCAAATTTAAAATAATTTTTTTACGCAAGGCATATCGAAGCGCCTTAAGCGCAGTATTCCTGGCAGAATTAATAGTGGAACTTGCAAGTTTTTTCTCATGTTTTTAATGAAGGATAAATTTCTGCATAGAACACACATCAATTTCGCATAGTAATCTTTTATGAAAAAAAGGGTCATAATACCGTTTTACTATTTTTTGCATTTCAAATGCATGTTCAGGTTGAGGTTCTTTTCCCCATTGTTTCAAGTTCATGAAAGTACTGTGAAGTAGAGAAATCCCAAAAGTTATGCAGATAATCGCAATTAGCTGTTATAAGGTAACTTTGCCATAATAGCGCTAAATTCGTTCTACCTAACTATAACATTGAACATTAAGCATACAGCTTTTCAGTCTACTGCTCTACCAACTGAGCTTAGGTGGCGCAAATACCAATACCAACTATGAAATATTGGTAATACTGGTTTAGTTCACCACAAATTGTCAAGGTTCAGAATAATCTATATTCATTTCTTCCAATATTCAAAAACACTCGTAATAATACTTAATGACCGAGGCTTTTCTAACGCTTCAACCTTTAGAAAAGCACTAATAAATTTAAGTACAAAATGAGTGCGAACCCTCGGTTCAGGTTCAATAGATCGCTCTTTCAAGAGCTATTTCCAAAATTCACAGAGCTTCGGAAACGACTCAATTGCCATGATGTTTTTCCGGATTTGAGCTCACTCCTATCCAAATACCGCCCTAGCCTGTGCTTCCTGCCTTTTTCTTCCATGCGGCATTTATTTTAGCTTTTTCTTCATTTGTAATCTTTGCTGTTTTTGTCTGGGCATCTGATCTGCCGGTGGGTATTTTCTTTAAAGGCGCAGCCGGAAGTTTATCACAGATTTCCTGCAATTTAAACACCACCGAATTAATTTGCCCTGCCATCATAAGATCACTTGCATTTTGGAGCGCAAGGCTCTTGTACCCTTTAATAATCATTGCAAGCTCATCTTTGTTTTTGCAGTTTTTGTGTTTATTTACTTCAGCTTCTACATTTATCATTCTTTCATCCTTATAATAAATATTTTCAACCTACGAGAAGAAATTGTATCATATATTGGTATAAATGTCAATATTTTTATAATAACATGGTACGGCATAAAAAATACAGGAGGTTATACCGCCGCACGTGAGATAATTAGCCAAAAATAACGATTTGTTACGGAACAATAACATTATATTCATCCAGTATGTTCTATCCCGTCTTTTCCATAATGTTATATAGATATATCCTATAAACCTGTGCTAATATTAAACAACAAATGATGTTATTACAGCAGTATTTCATAAATCAGGAGAATCGTTATGGGCGAAATAATTAAGAAAGATTTTGACGGCGAAGACCTTAATAAAATGATTCAAGATAACCCTGACAATGCAGATCATTACACTTCATTTATGAAAGATATAAACTACTCTGATCTTAAACTTGACGGGCTTTCTCCTGACGAAATGTTCAGGATTGGCAAAGATCACTACGACGGTGAAAACAACAGGGAGTGGGATTACGACATTGCGAAAAAATATTATCAGGCAGCTGCTGAACACGGCTGTATGAAAGCAATGATTGAATTGGCTTTTCAATACAAGCGCGCCGTGTTTCCTTTTTATACAAAGGCATTGCACTGGTTTATAAAAGCATCTGAAAAAGGAAGCGCAAAAGCGAAATATAACATCGGCGAAATGTACGAAGAAGGCGAAGGGGTTAAACAGGATTATAAACAGGCAGTTTCTTGGTATGAAGAAGCGGGAAAAAGCAAAGCCATTAACAGCGCAGAGACGGACGAAGACAGAAAAATAAACTGGATTAACAGAGGGTTAAGCTGTGCTGGAATTATTTACTACAGCGGCGAGGAGGGCTTACCTCAGAACCGAGAGAAAGCAATTGAATGTTTTAAAAAGGCTGTTGAAAATAACGGAGAAGATGGGGTATCAAATTATTATCTGGGACTGGAATATTTAAAGGGCGGCATTTTAGAAAAGAATTACGATAAAGCAAGGCTCTGTCTTGAAATTGCAGTTAAGCAAGGTTATTACGCAGCGCTTGATTGTCTTGACTATATGTATGAAACAGGAAAGATTCAATACTGCGGATTTAAATCGGCATCTCAGTGGTATATTGACACTCAAATTTACGGAAGAGTCGCAGATCAACTGGGATATATTCTTGTTCACAGCGAAGATTTTATTTCTGAAACTAATAAACATAGTAAACGAACCATTGCCGCTTTGCCTGATGATTGCTGGCTGTATAGGGTCATCAATAATAATGAGGACGGCTACGATAAAGGTATCCTCTGGCTTGAGTGCGCGGCGGAAACACTCCATAACATATCTTTTCATCAGCTTGTTATGCTTTATAACTACAATAAGGAGTATGGAAAAGATAGACCGCCTGATACTGATAAAATCGCGTATTTTGCAAACAATTTTTATCCGCTGGATGATCACAGCAAAGGGATTACGTTTTGCAATGAAGACTGTAATGCATTAATCAACAGATTCCTTGCGTTGTCTGAACAGGCTCTAAAAAAGACTTTGTCTTTTAGCGATTTAGCGGAAGCGGAACAGAACTTTTTTCTAAAAACAGGTTTTTCCCTCGCGGCGGACGGGACAGATGTCGATATTATCAAAGTAATTATTGAAAATCTCCTTGAAACATACAAGAAAGAAGGAGCGGATCATACCGCAAGAAAGATAATAACGCAGGGTATTGTCAGCATACAGCAAAACTATGGCCCGGATGTAGTCAGAATGCAGTTATTGGATATTTGCGGAGAAGATATTAATTCTCTCGAGAAAGAATGGAAACAGAGGAATAAAAAGCATGAAAATGCTGAAAACTATTTTCAAAGGGGCAGGATATATTATAACCGCGGAAGTCTTGATGCCGCAATAACAGACTTCCAAACAGCACTGGAGCTTACAGAAGACGCGAACGAGCATGAGAAATTCCGCAGTTGGATGATTAAAGTATGCAGCGAGAAACACAGCGCTCAAACACTTGATGAGAGACTGGCACCTTACGCGCAAATGATTGATAAGTTAAAAAACGGTGCGTCAAAGCCTATAGGTGATTTTCTTAATTTCAAAACCACAGGCGATTATGTTGATTTTGCGGCAGCTCTCTCTTTTTTTGAAGAATACGAACTGTTAAAACGATTACTGGACGAAGCTGCAGACTCCTCATTCCATCAAACCTTTGGTTTGGTTCCTGACTTCTCTCTTTTAAACACCCCAGTCAGCCCAAAATTTGTTTCCTGGGGACCGGCGCCGCTTTATTTTATTACAACAAGGAAACCGTGGAAAAAAATGAAAGACCCCAGGAAGATGCTGAAGTTCCTTGTTGATAACGGCGCGGATGTTAATGCATTAGCAGCTGATAATTCTACCGCTCTTATAAATCAAACATGCAATGATTGTGAGTCTGCAGAAATTCTTCAGTTATTGCTTGAGTATGGCGCTAACCCTGATAAAACAGCTGTTTTCAGCGATATTGAATGGACTCCTCTTGTTCACTGTCTTGCTCCGGAGTATAAGGAAGAGAGAAATACAGAGGAGATTTTTCAGCCTTTTAACGAATTGGCAATCAAACAAGCAAAGCTTCTTTTGGAACATGGCGCAGATCCGAACCTTACAAGCTCTGTATTGCAGGATCTCCCGCCCCTTGTAATGGCAGTAAGAAATGGGTTTAAAACTGCCGGCGGGCCAACCATCGGAGAAAGCGCGCCCTGTATTATTGAGTTTCTGGAACTATTAATTAAAAAAGGAGCAAATGTTAACTTCACTGATTCAAAAAAAAATACGCCGTTATCAATTGCAATGGATAATAACTTGTCCGATGCAGAAGAGCTGCTGCTGAAATACGGAGCATGTGCGTACTGAATGAACGGAATAATGGAGTTGTTCGATAATTTCAGTTAACGAACAACTTCATTATAATAAATGCATACTATATGAAAAAAAATATATATTTATGTTTATTAATAATGATTGTTCTCTCAAATTGCGCAACAGCGCGGTTAATACAGCGCGAACGCCGTTATGATTTTACATTAAAAAATACATTATCAATATTCATGCTAAATAATGAAAATGGCGCTTTTTTATGCATACCGGTTCAATATATGGGAGATTATCAAATTCAAAGTTTTGAATTTAAAAACGGTAATATTTCAATTGGCGGCTGCGAGATCCTTTTAAACATGGAAAATGTCAATATTGCAATATACCTTAATGAATCAGCGGACGAATCCGGAGGTTCAACCGGTATGTTTAATTTAATTCATTCACAAGAAAACGGCAGAACATTACGCTCGAAAATAAATGAACCTTTAGTGGCTAAAGATCCAGGTAGTGTAATTAATCATTATTATATTTTTATTGAAAGATTTATTAATGAAAGCGAAATGGATGAAATAATCAGTGAGTATGAAAAAGGAAATATATATTCACGAATGGGCATTGAATACGATCTTGCTATCGATAATGAGGAGCAATTCGGGAGCGGAATTTACGATGATTTTGAACTGTATGACGGAATAGCCATGGATCCCGCATGGTTTCCTCCAAACTTGAATTTCTTTAAAATTAAATACATGGAATAGATTTATTTAACCTGGGATTTTACATTTACCATATTTCATTCTTTTCCATTGTCCCTCAAAGAATCTCAGGTAATAACAGTCTCTTTATGCCGGAAACAGATAAAATCCGGCTAAATCTGCCCTGGAATTCCAGATGTGACTGTATCAACAGGCTTACTAAGCCTAATTTAGCCTGTTGTACTAGCTTTGTACAAAGGGTTGTACTAGCCTTGTACAGTGTGTTGTACCAGCCTTGTACAACAGAGTATATTACCGTAAAACTCTCTTTGCCGGAAATAATAGCTGTGTGTTTTTGCTGTAAAGACGGCAAAGGTGCACAAAGGAATTAATTTCTTTTTCGATTATGATAAATCTTCTTGACAATAATTCACTGTTGTGATATCATTTTGATATTATATTAATATTGGAGGGTTTTATGGTAAATTCGGAAAAAATACATTATGAGGAAATGGAGAAAAAAACCTCAAGCGGTATGTTTGCATTAATTGTTATTACATTATTTATTCTTGTCGGCACTGCCGTATTTGTTTACGGTATTATACTTTTGGACGGCGAAAGAGACTTCACTCTTGGTTTAGCCTGCGTAATAGGCGGCACTCTTGTTGGTTTTATTATCTGCCCAATTTTTTACATGGGGCTGAAAATAATAAAACCGAACGAGGCTATAGTACTTACCCTTTTCGGAAAGTATGTCGGCACAATCAAGAAAGAAGGATTCTTCTATGTAAACCCCTTCTGCGTCGGAGTGAATCCCGCGCAGAGCACCACTACCCAATCCCAGACATTAAACCAGACGGTATCGGCATTCAGCGAAGGAACCAGAATAAACGTAAATCCTGGTACCGGAAGCAGGAAAATATCGCTTAAAGCGTCCACATTGAATAACGAAAAGCAAAAGGTAAACGACCAGCTGGGAAACCCGATAATGATTGGCATAGTGGTAATCTGGAAAGTTGTAAACACGGCAAAGGCTGTTTTTAATGTCGACAACTACAAGGAATTTTTATCAATTCAATGCGACTCTGCGTTACGCAACATTGTGCGTCTTTATCCGTATGACTCATACAACAGCGGAGCGTCCGAGGACGCAGGCGAGAAATCCCTGCACGGTTCCAGCCAGGAAATTGCCGTAAAACTTAAAGAAGAGATACAAAGCAAGGTTGAAATAGCCGGGCTTGAAATTCAAGAAGCGCGCATAACAAACCTTTACTACGCTCCGGAAATCGCTGCGGCAATGCTTCAGCGTCAGCAGGCTTCTGCGGTAGTGGATGCAAGGCAACTTATTGTACAGGGAGCTGTAGGCATGGTCGAAATGGCTCTTTCTAAATTAAATGAGACCGGTATAGTCAAACTTGACGAAGAAAGAAAAGCGGCAATGGTAAGCAATCTTCTTGTCGTATTGTGCGGAAACCGTGATGCGCAGCCTGTAGTAAACTCAGGTTCATTATATTAAATTAAAATGGGTAAAGATGAGCCCTGCGGCGAAGCACCGCGCGATAAAAAGCAATTTCTGCTTCGCCTTTCGGATTCGTTGTGGAGAGAACTATCTGCCTGGGCAGAGGATGATTTTCGTTCGACAAATGGGCAGATAGAGTTCCTTTTAAGCGAATGTGTAAAGAAAAGAAAGAAGAAAAATGACATTAGAGTTGTTCGATAACTTCAGTTATTGAACCAAACGAAGTTTGATACTTCCTTGCCATTGTATACATTTAACTAATTCATGTATAATATGTCATGGCATCGGGGTTTTACATCAGCTTTATTAAATATATAGCATTTTTTTCAGGTGCTTTTAAATCACAAATCAGCTATCATCTTGCGACTGTGATGGGGTTTTTTGGATCACTTTTACTTGTTGTAATACAGTTCTTTTTATGGAGTTCCCTTATAGGTTCAGGTGTTCGTCAGGGAATAACAGTAAATGATATAATCGCGTTTGTAATACTAACAGAAGCGGTAAGCGCTTTAACCCGAGGTAACTTCGCCAATGAACTGGGTGATTCCATACGGGACGGTTCTGTTGTAATGCATTTTCTGCGTCCTGTGTCATATCAGCTTTATTTATTCAGCGTCCATACGGGAAAAAATGTTTACAGATTGGTTACTCAGGTTATTCCTGTTGTAATTTTATGCGCTCTTGTTATCGGTCTTCCGCCTCCGCCGGATTTTTCGCATTTAATTGTATTCATGGCGTTAACTTTATCAGGCGTTATTATTATGTTTCAACTGATTTATATAACAGGGCTTTTGGCATTCTGGACTCAGGCAACATGGTATCTGTCATGGTATTTGGGAGCCGGAGTGACATTTTTCGGCGGAACTGTCGTTCCTCTTTGGTTTTATCCGCGCTTTCTTGAAAGGCTTACTGTCTATCTGCCGTTCCGCTACATTTCATTTGAAGGAATTAATTATTATCTTGGAAAAGCGTCTTTGGAAAACTCAATGTTTTCCCTTTGCGTTTCATTTTCGTGGGTATTGCTTTTGTTTCTGATTGGACAGCTTATCTGGATAAAAGCTCAAAGGAAAATAACCATAAATGGCGGATAACATTCAAAGCAGAATAAGCCTGTACCTCAGTTTCGCGAAAATTACGATACGCAGCCAGATGGCTCACCGCAGCGCGTTCTGGGCTGGGATCGCAGGCCAATGGCTCTCTTATGGTTCCGCTTTTGCCACACTGTACATCATGGTAAGCAATTTTCAGTTTCTAGCGGACTGGACGGCGCAGGAAGTGCTGTTTCTTTACGCCATGAACCTCCTTTCCTATGCGTTAGGCGCAAGTTTTTTCTTTAATCCGTGCATAAATCTCGCGTCTAAAATCCGCACAGGCGAGTTTGACGCGGCTCTTACAAAACCTGTAAGCCCTTTTGGGCATGAGTTTTATATGGGATTCAATTTCGGTTATTTAAGCCATGTAACCTTATCTGTAATAGTAATGATTTTCGCCCTTATCAGCGCAGGATTTGTCATTTCTCCATTATCAATACTGACATTTTTCGGAATGTTGATTGGAGCGGTTTTGGTGCAATCAGCTTTCCTAATCGCCGCTTCGGCTTTCAGTTTTTTTCTGATAAATGAAAACCCGATCTTTAATTTATTATGGGATATAAAAGCATTTACAAATTACCCGATACGGATTTATCCTGTGTTCCTGCAGATTTTTCTCACCTTTATAGTGCCGGTTGCATTTATGAATTTCTATCCTTCATCCGCGGTTTTACAAAAGGAAATGCCGTTCGCATTTCCCGTTCATCTGGGCTATTTTTCTCCTTTGGCAGGAATTGTTTTATTTGTTTTAAGCATACTTTTTTGGAACTGGGCGCTTTCAAAATATCAAAGTACGGGAACATAGGGAGAAATTATGCCCTTTATCGAAGTTAAGAATGTATCAAAAAATTTTAAAATATTCAAGAACCGACCCGGACTCTGCGGAGCCGTTATATCGCTTTTTCATCGTGAATACGAAATAAAAAAAGCCGTATCGGATATTTCATTCTCGCTGGAAAAAGGTGAAATAACAGGATATATAGGACCAAATGGCGCGGGGAAATCTACCACAATCAAGATGCTGAGCGGAGTGCTGACCCCGGATGAAGGTGAAATAAAAGTAGGAGACATTATTCCGTATAAAGAACGTAAAAAAAACGCGAAAAGAATCGGAGTTGTTTTCGGCCAGAGGTCGCAGCTTTATTGGGATCTGCCGGTGTCCGATACATTCAGCCTTTATCAAAAATTATATGAAATTCCAAAAGCGTTATACGATCATAATAAGGAAATGTATATCGATCTTTTTGACATGAGCGGATTTATCAATCAGAGCGTACGCCAGCTCAGCCTTGGACAGAAAATGAAGGCTAACCTCGCGCTTTCAATGCTGCACGATCCTGATGTGCTTTATCTTGATGAACCGACTATCGGACTTGATGTCATGAGCAGGAAAAATTTGCGCCGCGGTATAAAAGCTTTGAACCGCGAAAAGAACACGACTATAATTTTAACAACTCATGACATGAGCGACATTGAAGCTGTCTGCGACCGGCTTATAGTCATAGACCTTGGGCGGAAACTTTTTGACGGCAGTCTTGAGAACTTTAAAAACCTCTACGAAGACGGCTTTATGATAAAAATGGAATTTGCGGATCTTCCGGAATGGGAAGCGCTTCCGGGTTTCACGCTTAAAGGAAATGATAATAATATCTGGAATATCAAAGTTGAAAAAAACATCCGCTGCAAAGATGCGCTGAACACATTGATTAATCATTATAACCCTGAAAATATCTCTGTTCACGAGCAGGATATTGAGGATATCGTTCAGCGAATATTTACAGAATAACAAAATTATGTTGATTTAATTCAATTTTTTCACCATAATATTCCCATGAAGTACGATGTTATTTTAGCGGGTGTCGGAGGGCAGGGAGTTTTATCTGTTGCTTCCATAATCGCTCAGGCGGCAATGAGCGAAGGGCTTAATGTTCGCCAGAGCGAAGTGCATGGCATGGCTCAAAGGGGAGGAGCAGTTCTTGCTCATCTGCGTATCTCTGATAAAGATATCGCAGGCGATCTTGTGCCCAAGGGAGGAGCGGATTTAATTATTTCGATGGAACCTCTTGAAAGCCTTCGCTACCTTTCTTATTTAAAGCCTGACGGATGCCTTGTTACTGCAGCAGAACCATTTAACAATATGGTAAATTATCCGGATATAAACGGAGTTCATTCTTCAATAAAACGCCTCCCGAAATGGCGCATAATAGAAGCTGCCTCTCTCGCAAAAGAAGCAGGACTAGAAAAATCGGTAAATACAGTAATGACAGGAGCGGCTTCGTGTTTCCTGCCAGTAGAAGGAATAAACATAGAAAAAATCATCTCGCAGGTCTTCGCAAAAAAAGATGAGAATATAGTTCTCTCCAATATAAAAGCTTTTAAACTGGGGCAGGCAGCCTGCGCTAAAGCGGGATAATATGACATATCAGTATTGGGATCCTCAAATAGAAAAAATGCAGAGAGGCGATCTTGAAGCGCTGCAATTGCAGAAATTGAAAACAGAAATCGGTTATTCGCTTCGTACACCTTTTTATAAAGAGCGTCTTTCAAAATGCGGAATTAACTCTCCTGACGATATTAAAACGTTAAACGATCTAAACAGAATCCCTTTTACCACAAAAAGCGACCTCCGAGACGGTTTCCCCTATGGATTTTTATCAATCCCCAAGGATGACGTTATCCGCCTTCATTCATCAAGCGGCACTACAGGCACGCCCACTGTCATCTATTTTAACCGCGATGATATAAAAAATTGGGCGAGCTTCATGGCGCGCTGCATTTACGGAACAGGTTGCACCAAAAACGACGTGTTTCAGAACATGATCACATACGGCCTTTTCACAGGCGGGCTGGGCTTTCATCAGGGCGGCGAAGAAGTTGGAATGCTTGTAATTCCCGCCGGAGCCGGAAACACTGCGCGCCAGTTCAAAATGATGCAGGATTACGGAACAACAGTGTTACACGCAACACCGAGCTTTCTTCTTCATTTGGAAACAAAAATGAAAGAAGCGGGAGTAGAAAGGGAAAGCCTGTCAATTAAAAAAGCATTTGGAGGAGCGGAGCCTTACTCGGAAGATACAAGAAAGCGGATTGAGACTTTACTAAAAGTCGATGTTTATAATTCATACGGCCTTTCGGAAATGAACGGGCCCGGTGTTGCCTTTGAATGTCAGTGTAAAGACGGGCTTCATATCTGGGAAGACGGATACATCGCAGAGATTGTAAATCCCGATACTTTGGAGCCTGTAAAAGAAGGCGAGAGCGGAGAGCTCGTCCTTACAATCCTTTGCAGGGAAACAACTCCTTTACTGCGCTACAGAACCAGAGACCTTACTTCCTTTTACACAGAACCATGTGCCTGCGGAAGAACACACAGAAAACTCCGGCGTATAACAGGACGAAGCGATGATATGCTTATCATCAACGGAGTAAATGTTTTTCCAAGCCAGATCGAAGAAGTGATCATGGCAATGAAGGAAGTAGGCAACAATTACCTTATTGTTGTAGAAAAAGATGGCGCACTTGACAGACTTACCGTAAAAACAGAAGTAAACGCAAACACATTCATGGATGACTCCCGTCTTTTAAATGCGCTTAAAGATAAAATCAAAGAAATGCTGAAAGTATCAATCTCAATTAATCCAAAGGTTGAACTGCATGAAAGCGGCTCTCTTCCCATTTCTGAAGGCAAGGCGGTCAGGGTAAAAGACACACGTCCAAAGGATATATAGAATTACAGGAGATTCCATGTTATATCCAAAACTCAGTCAAAAACTAACCCCCGATCAGTTTAAAAACCCGTCAAGCGAATACAGAGGAACGCCTTTTTGGGCATGGAACAATAAACTTGATAAAGATGAACTTTTATGGCAAATAGATCAATTAAAGAAAATGGGCTACGGCGGATTTCACATGCATGTCAGGACAGGTATGGCTACAGAATATTTAAGCCCAGAATATATGGAAATAACCGGAGCTTGTATAGAAAAAGCGCGCAAAGAAAATATGCTCGCGTGGCTTTATGATGAAGACCGCTGGCCTTCAGGAGCGGCAGGCGGTATTGTCACAAAAAATCCAAAGTACAGGATCCAGCACCTTCTTTTAACACGCTTTCCTTACGGAACTCCGGTAAAAACTGTTCCGGGAAGATATGCCAGAGCTACTTTTGAGAGAAGCGAAAACGGAGAACTTATCGCTTGTTTTGATGTTGTTCTTGATAAAAACGGCGATTTGGAGAGTTATAAATTAATTAACAAAGACAGCGATGCCATTGGCGTTAAACTTTATGCGTATTCAGAAACAGCGCTTTCAGGTAATCCCTGGTATAATAATCAGGCTTATATTAACACTCTTGATTCGCAAAGCATGCATGAGTTTATACGTGTAACTTACGGAGCTTACGAAAAACATTTTAAGAAAGATTTTGGCAGTCTTATTCCGGCAATTTTTACAGACGAACCGCAGTTTTCTCAAATGATGACCTTAGGCGGCGCTTATGATGAGAAAGATATTACCCTGCCCTGGACTTTCGATATTGAAGATTCCTTCAAAACCGCGTATAACCAAAGCCTTACCGATAAGCTTCCCGAACTTATATGGAATCTTTCTTACGGAAGAATTTCCTCTGTACGCTATCATTATCATGACCACATAACGGATCGTTTTTCAGCAGCATTTGCAAAGCAATGCAGCGCATGGTGCTCACAAAATAACATCATGCTCACCGGCCACATGAACGGAGAAGAAACGCTTGAAAGCCAGACTTTAACAATCGGCGAAGCCATGAGATCGCTTCATTATTTCCATCTGCCGGGTATTGATATGTTATGCGACAAGCGCGAGTTTACAACCGCGAAACAGGCTCAGTCCGCAGCAAGACAGAACGGAAGCTCTGGCGTTTTATCTGAGCTATACGGGGTTACAAACTGGAACTTTGATTTCCGCGGACACAAGCTTCAGGGTGACTGGCAGGTGGCGTTAGGTGTCACTGTCAGGGTTCCGCACCTGTCATGGGTTTCCATGAACGGCGAAGCAAAAAGGGATTACCCATGTACATTTAATTACCAGTCTCCGTGGTATAAGGAGTACTCTTATATTGAAGATCACTTCGCACGCGTTGCTTCAGCCATGACGCGCGGCAAAGCTGTCTGCCGTGCCGCGGTAATTCATCCAATTGAAAGTTTCTGGCTTCATTGGGGTCCGGGAGATAAAACCGCGTCAATAAGAAAAGAGATGGATGAAAAATTTTTAAATCTTTGCAACTGGCTTTTGCTTGGGCTTATAGATTTTGATTATATCTGCGAATCCACGCTGCCGCTGCTGTGTAAAACACAAGATATCTACGGTAAATATTTCCCAGCAGGAGAGATGAAATATAAAGTTATAATTGTGCCCGCACTTGTTACAATAAGAAGGACAACACTTGAACGCCTTGAAGCATTCAGCAAAAACGGGGGAAGGATAATCTTCCTTGGAAACGTGCCTGAATACATTGATGGGCTTAATTGCGATGACGTTAAAAAATTATATGAAGTCTCCCAAAAGGTAAACTTTGAAAAAGTTGATATTCTTAACACGTTAAACGATATACGCGAAATAGAAATCCGCTATAGCGACAGTTCACCTGCGGCCGATCTTCTGTATCAGTTAAAGGAAGAACCAGACGGGAGCCGCTGGCTTTTTATCGCTCATGCATATAATCCCAAAAATCCTGACCTCCCGGAAGGCGATGATATAAGAATTAATATCATGGGAGAATGGTCTGCACAGCTTTACAATACAACAAACGGAGAGATTACAACTCTCCCTGTAAATTTGCATAACGGTGTGACATGCGTCATTCAGCCTTTTTATGATCATGACAGCCTGCTAATAAGACTTGAAAAACCCGGTCAGATGCAGGGGACTTCAGAACATACAAGCGATACAGTGAAATCCTTTAACATTGTAAACAGCGGTAATAAAAATCCCGTAACACCTGCAATCCACTTTACAGGACCAGTTCCGGTAACGCTTGAAGAGCCGAATGTTCTGTTGCTGGATATGGCTGAATACGCTATAGACTCGCAGGATTACAGGCCGAAAGAAGAAATACTCAGGCTTGATAATATTCTAAGGGCAGAGCTTAAATGGCCTGTCCGCCGTAATGCTGCCGCACAGCCATGGGTTGAAAACGACACAAGTACTCCTCACAGGCTGAAGTTGCGTTTTTCGTTTGAAAGCGATATTCAATTAAACGGAGCGGAACTTGCGCTTGAAAACGCAGCTAACGCAAGTGTCACGCTTAACTGTGAAAGAGCAAGTCAGGCTCGCGGCTTTTACGTTGATAAATGTATAGGCAAAGTAAGCCTTCCCGCAATAAAACAGGGTGCGAACACATTGGAAGTGAGTTTTCCGTACGGACGCAAGATCGATGTTGAAGCGATGTATCTGTTAGGTGATTTCGGCGTGAATGTGACGGGCACTGTCTGTAGAATTATTAAACCAGTGCGCGCGTTATCTTTCGGCGACATCACAAATCAGGGACTGCCTTTCTATGGCGGTAACATTGTCTATCATCTGGAGATTGAAATCTCCGGAGAAAAACCTGCAATACAGGTAACAAATTACCGCGGTCATTTATTGAAAATAAAACTGGACAGTAAAGACTTGGGGCCGCTTGTTTTTTCTCCCTATAAAATGGATATCCCCTGTAACGGAAAAGGCAGGCACAAGATTGATATTGTTTATTACGGCAGCAGAATTAACACTTTCGGGCAGCTTCACTGCGTAGAAAAGGATCCTTCATTCTGGTGGGGACCTAACTCCTGGAGAACGGAAGGAGCCGCATGGTCATATGAGTACAAATTCTGGCCTCAGGGAATATTGAAATCCCCTGAAATAACAAATTGAATACTTGACAAAATATCTACACTGTTGTATAGTATCTGTTAATAATGACTGCTGTAGATCTGCATGAAAAAATATCCATCCTCTCTGGCGCTGCTAAGTATGACGCTTCCTGCGCTACCTCAGGAAGCAGCGGCTTTAAAAGTCTGGGCGGAAACAAACTGGGCGCTACTTTGCCTATGGGCATCTGCCACAGCTGGACCCAGGACGGCCGCTGCGTAAGCCTTTTAAAGGTACTCTATTCCAATGTATGCAGATACGATTGCGCATATTGCGTTAACCGCGCTTCCGCGGATATTAAAAGATCCAGTTTTACAGTTAAGGAACTTGCCGATTTAACGAGCGAGTTTTATAAGCGCAATTATATTGAAGGGCTTTTTTTATCATCGGGAATTTTCACTGACCCCGATATTGTAATGGAGAAACTGACAGAGACAGCAAGGTCGCTCAGAACAGAAATGGGTTTTGGCGGCTATATCCATCTTAAATTAATTCCAGGCGCCGGGGATAAGATGATCCGCGAAGCAGGAAAATGGGCTGACAGGTTAAGCGTCAATATAGAACTGCCGACAGAAAAAAGTCTATTATGCCTCGCGCCTGAAAAATCAAAAGAAGACATTATCGGAGCTATGAATGATTTCTCGCAGATTAAACATGAGACAGAAGAAGCGCGTCAAAAAAGCAAATTTCTTCCGCAGGGAAAAACTTCTTCTCCATTTTTCGCGCCCGCGGGGCAAAGTACACAGCTTATTGTCGGTGCGACAGGCGAAGACGACAGGCAAATCATTAATCTAACCAGTTCTCTTTACAATAAGTTTTCATTAAAGCGGGTTTATTATTCAGCGTTTATTCATCCTGGAAGTTACGCGCATAAAAACATTGTTATGCAAAATACAACAAGCGGTTTTCAGCCAGATACGGAAAACCGTGTTAATTCTTCCCATCTGCGGATAACAGACCCCCGCCTTCCTGAAACTGCAGGCCCCCCTTTAGTAAGGGAACATCGTCTGTATCAGGCGGACTGGCTTTTGCGTTTCTATCATTTTAACGCAGGTGAAATATTAGGTGAAGATCAGCTTTTCCTTGACGCACACATCGATCCTAAAACAGCATGGGCGCTTAAAAACCTTGATTTTTTCCCAATAGAAATAAACCGCGCTGATTACGAAACGCTTCTGCGTATTCCCGGTATCGGCGCTAAAACAGCAAGGCGCATTATAGAAAGCCGCCGATCGCGCAGCCTGACAATAGAAAACCTTCACCGCATAGGCGCGGCGCTGAAACGCGCCCGTTATTTTATGACAGCTGGCGGCATGTACATAGAGCGGCCCGATGATCCTGAGCGTATCCGCCGCCTGCTCGTGGATACAGACGGTGCTGGATTACAGCTTCCGCTTTTTGAGTTTTGATAACGCATTTAAATATGTCTTTTAAGGAATAATCAATGTTGTTAGGTTTATACGAACTATTTTCCATAATTAATAATAGTAAACAGATTAACTGCGAGAGCGTTGATCTTTTTGGCAATACCAATGAAGCATGTTATAAAAGAAAATATAAACGGGAGGATATGGATTTTGTTACTTCGTATTTTTCAAGAGGCTTTAATGTATCTCTTTTAAACGGAATCATGCGTGATCTTTTTGAATTATCATTTAACGCGTTTGACAACATTTTGCACGCGTGGTTAAGCGAACTGCCTGTAGAAAGGGAAACAATCGCATTCGGCAAAAAAGTTATTGCCGCTTCCATCACCGCGGACAGTTCAGAGAAGAAACGTGTCGCGGCGGAAAAAGCCGTCTCTGACCGGCTTGATTCTGACACGCTTGCGGTGATTAACACCATGGCCAAAGTATACCGCGAAACAGACAGGATGATGGGTCTTTTGCGTTTTTCTCCGAATGACAATGGAGAGTTTATCGCAAGATGCGAACCTGATCATTTCGTTCTCCCGGCATTGAGTGAATATTTCACATCACGTTTCGGCGAAACCTCATGGTCTGTAATTGATGAAAAAAGACGTTTATGCCTGCGCCGGCACAACAGGGAAAAGGTAAAAATCTTTATATTAAATAGTGAAGATGTCATGGAAAGCGCCGCAAACAATGATGAGTGGGAAGAACTGTGGAAACATTATCACAATATTATAAATAATGAAGACCGGAACAATCCAGACCTTCAAAGACAGTTAATGCCTCAACGTTACTGGAAATATTTACCTGAAAAATGATGCATGTTTTTCGGGCATGCCTGACTTGAACAGGCGACATCTTGGTCCCAAACCAAGCGCGCTACCAACTGCGCTAATGCCCGCTACACTCCCATCAGTGAGTTGTTTCATAGTACCGTCAAGCAGAAATAATATCAACGGGATGCGGAATAATTTTTAAATTGTAATATCTGTTATTTACACTATTTCATAGATAATTACAATATCCGCGATTCCAGCCAGAAAAGTGCAAACATCAAACCTTGCAATTTTCAAGAGCGCGAAGCCTTTTGTCTTCCACTATAACATGAAGATTTTTTTCCTGTGTGGGAATTACAAGACCTTTCGGGCCGTTCTTTGCGCGGCGAAGGTATTTTACCAGCGTGTAAAACAAATCACCTTCGCCGTTATTTCTTCCTTTAGAATAAAACACCGCGAGGTTACCCGCGTCCAAAAGAACATCGAGAGGGACAGACTTCCCTGCTCTCTGCCTGATAAACACATATGAGCCTCGGTAATCCCTGGCGTGAAGCCACATATCATTCCCTTTTACATAACGGCGTAAGAGCTCGTCGTTTTCCGCAGCATCCCTGCCTACGATGATAAGCCAGTCGCCTCGTTTGAACGAAAGCCCAGGACGTGCTTTTTCTTTTTTTGATAATCCTGCGCGACTTCCTGACTGGTTTGGTTTTAAAGACTTCAGCAGCTTTGCCAGCATTAATGGATTGGTTTCACTTAGCAGACGTTCCAGTTTTTCGGATACTTCCTTTAACTCCCGCTCTCCTTCGGCGATTTCCCGCTGGATTTCAAAAAGTCCGTTCTTGGCTTTCCTGTATTGATCGTAATATCTCTCCGCTATTCTCGCTGGGGTGGTGCGGCTTTCAAGTTCAATTCGTATAATTTCGTTTCCATCTTCAATTTCAAGCCATTTATCATTTGGGTTTATGGAAGCGAAATTTGACAGGATTAAATCGCCATAATTTTTAAAACGCTCCGCGCCGGAGCAGGAAGCTTCCTTTTCCCTAAGTCTTTCAAGAGCAGCGCTAATGCGTCCCATATTGCCTTCGTATTGACGCCTTGCCTGTTCCTTTAACGCCTCAAGAGAAAGAGGCCCTCCCTGAGAGGCATAAAACTCGTCAGTTCTTTTATTAAATGATCCTTCGCCGGGAAGATCACGCACTTCATATTCGCGTTTTTGTTTATCTATCTTTTTTAACGGACTCTCAAATAATTCGTTTTGCTTATGCGCAGGAGTTTCAGGGGAATAATTTCCGCCTGTAACCTCACCGCGTTTAGGCAGGCGGCGCATTGCGTCCAGCACAAGACCGACTTCGTTTGTTACGATAAAATTCGCAGCGTTTGACCAGAGTCGGATATAAAGTTTATAAACACTGTCCTGCCGTTTAACAGTAAGGCGTACAATGCGGTTGTCACCAAGCTGAACCGCTTCGGTAATCCAGCCGTTTACTATTTTGGAAGACAGAAATTGCGCAAACCGCAGGGGTTTCTCGCTCTTTGGAATCGCGTGGAATGTTTCATGAATCCGGCACGCGCCGGGACTCAAGCTTACAAGTATCTGCTTTGTTTCGCCTTTCCTGTGAAGACGCAGCATAATTACATCAAAAGCGCTTTGTATAGCGCATTGAATCTGCGCGCCCTGGAGATTGAGTTCTTCAAGAATTAGGTTGATTTCTTTCCAGTTTAAAGACATAAAGACAGTATAGCGGAAAAAATTCCTTTTTAATACGCATTAAAGCTTAAACGTTGGGCATATCATTCATGCTAATGGACATCTTGCCGTCTTCTTTGAGGGAGGCTATTCTTTTTAAATACTCAAAGTATTGTTTATCCATCATCGCAATGTGCGATAATATCCAGTCTTTTAAGAATCTAGTAAAAGATGAAAGGGTATATCGTTTTCCCGCTTCATAATCACGGGTATTTTCAATAACGGAGATAATAAACTTTTCATGTTCTTTTTTGTGTTCAGCGAAACCTTCAAATCTTGTTATAAGCATAATTTTCTCTTCCGCGGAAAAATGAACTTTAATATAATTGACTGTTTCATGAATAACCCTGTTAAAATAGTCTTTTTCCTGTATTTCATTTCCAGTAACATGTTTAAACATCTCATTTACAAGAATAATAAGTTTTTTATGCTGATCATCTATCATTTTTATCCCGCATGAGAGTTTATTATTCCATGTAATTAATTCTGTGTTTTCTTTAACCATAATACTCCTCCGCATATATTATAAATTAAAAAAATAAATTAAAACCGGCTATAAAAATATGGAAACATTTGCAATTTTTGTTAGTTATTAATGAAAACAAACAGTTACTGCGGCTTTTTATGGAAAAAAAACACTATATCAGAGGCAATATTTTAATTTCTATTTAATTATGGTAGAATAATCCTATGTCTACAGATGAAAAAAAAATTATTTATACAATGTATAAGGTTTCCAAAAAGCACGGAACAAAGCAGGTTTTAAAAGACATCAGTATATCCTACTTTTACGGTGCGAAGATCGGTGTAATAGGTCTTAACGGATCAGGAAAGTCAAGTCTTTTAAAAATACTCGCAGGTGCTGACACGGAGTTCGCAGGCGAAACTTCAATCAGCCCCGGTTTTTCTATTGGATTTCTTGAACAGGAGCCGTACCTGCAGCCTGGAAAGACCGTGAAAGAAATTGTGTCAGAAGGAGCCGCTGAGCTTGTATCGCTCCTTGAAGAATTTAATAAAGTAAGCGAAGCGTTCGGCGAACCTGATGCGGATTATGACAAGCTCGGCGCAAAGCAGGCGCAGTTGCAAGAAAAGATCGAGGCTGCTGACGGCTGGAACCTCGACAGCCGTCTTGAGCTTGCGATGGAAGCGCTTCGCTGTCCTTCAGGAGAGGAAGTTGTTGACCATCTTTCAGGAGGAGAGAGGCGGCGCGTAGCTTTATGTCGGCTGCTTTTACAAAAGCCTGACATCCTGTTACTCGACGAACCGACCAATCATCTTGACGCGGAAACTGTAGCATGGCTTGAACGCCACCTTAAGGAATACACCGGAACTGTTATAGCGGTTACCCATGACCGCTACTTTCTGGATAATGTCGCAGGCTGGATACTGGAACTTGATCGGGGTGAAGGTATTCCGTGGAAGGGTAATTATTCAGGATGGCTTGAGCAAAAAGAAAATCGCATGGCGCAGGAAGAAAAAGGAGAGAGCGAACGCCGCAAAACCCTGCAGCGCGAACTTGAATGGATTCGCATGAGCCCGAAAGGGAGACACGCAAAGAGCAAGGCCCGTATATCCAACTATGAAAAACTATATCAGGATGATGAGAGAGAACGCTCAAAAAGCGGAGCTCAAAACAATAGAATTACGATTCCCGCTGGCCCTCATCTTGGCAAACTTGTAATCGAAGCGCAAGGACTCTGTAAATCATTCGGTGAGCGGTTGTTATTTGACAACATGAGCTTTACCGTTCCGCCTGGAGCCTGCGTCGGTATTATCGGCCCAAACGGTGCGGGAAAAACTACTCTTTTTAAACTGATAACCGGGAGCGAAAAGCCGGACTGCGGCATTTTAAAGCTTGGCGAGAGCGTTCAGCTTGGCTACGCAGATCAAATGCGGGGTAACCTGGACGATAAAAAAAGCGTTTGGGAACAGCTTTCAGACGGACAGGATTTGATTAAGATAGGTTTAGGTGCCGGAGCAAGGGAAGTAAACTCACGCGCCTACTGTGCATGGTATAATTTCTCAGGTGCTGATCAGTCAAAAAAGGTAGGAGTCCTTTCAGGCGGAGAGCGAAACAGGCTGAACCTCGCGATGATGTTAAAGGAAGGAGCAAATGTTCTTCTTCTTGACGAACCCACAAACGACCTTGACGTAAACACGTTACGCGCACTGGAAGAAGCGCTTGACACATTCGCCGGTGTCAGCCTTATTATAAGCCATGATCGCTGGTTTTTGGACAGAATCGTCACGCATATTCTGGCCTTTGAAGACGGCGAAGTGATCTGGTACGACGGCAACTGGTCAGAGTACGCCCAGTGGAGACGGGAAAAACTGGGTAATGCCGCCGACAGTCCACACAGGTATGTTTACAGAAAGCTGGAGAGATAAAAAGAAACTAACGCTAAAGTTGATTAGCGAGTTCCCTTAACCGTGCTACAGCAATTGGCCGGTTTAATCCCTCATAATATGTGGCGATTGAAAGCATATCCGCTTTTAAAAGGGTTCTTGCTCCTTCATTGTTAAGGTTCGCCTGAAGATCTGGAATGACTAAATTTACCCCTATTTCAATAATATCGGGATTTACAATGGCCGGATTGGCAAGCCTGATAAGGGGAAAGTAATACATGTTTTCATCTCCGTATGCTGTTGCAGCGATAAGGTGGAGCATATCTCCGTTTACTGTCATGTGGTATGACGCTCCTGTCAGAACTATCTCCTGGCGCACCGGAACGGGAGTTGGAGCAGGCGTAACTGGAGAGGGTTCTCTCACAACTGTCTGAACAGGCTCTATTGCGGGAGCTGCAGCAGGCGTGGTAACTGGAGAAGGTTCTCTCACAGGAGCCGGAGCAGGTTCTACTGTGGGAGTTCGGACAGTCTCGGGAACCGATGCAGGCTCACGCGCACGAGTAGCGCATCCAGCAATCAAAAGAAAACAAACAACAATTAAAGCCATAAATAAACATTTCTTCATATTAATCCTTACCTCCTTGTACATATGTAAAAATAATTAAACCTGTCCTGCCAAAAAAGCGGTATCTGCCGCGTCAATTTGCCTGCCGTATAGGTGTTCAAATAAAAAACGAGTGTCCTCAGGTTCTATGTTCATAAAACGGCAGCCAAAGTAACCTGCGGATTTATCTTTAAAACGGCGTACGATTTTCGCGATAACATTTATTGTGCGATTGGGTGTTTCGATAATAACGGTCAATTCTGAGTCAATTAAAATAGTCGATAAAAGTACAGTTCCAAGAGGGCAGGCAAAGAGTAATCCTGATGCGCTGATGTCAAGAACCCTGCCCGCAAAAGGTTCGTTTTCAACTTTACCGTGTTCAAAATATCCGTTTTCCTTAAGCGCAAAAGCCAGTATTTTTGCATATTGATACACATGATCAAGCACGCTGAAATCAAACGGAAGGCGGCCCTGTTTGTCTATCCAGATATGAATATAGCCAATAACATATTCGTGAAACAGAATCGGCACCCATGCGTCAGAGTAAATACCATTATCAAATTTGTATTTTAGAAAACGGGCGCAGTTATCGTCAAGATAAATAGTACCAATGCCTGTAGACTCAAGATAGCGTTTAAACAGCTCTTCTGTAATAATCCTTTTTTTGGGATAAGGATCCACTTTCGGGATAAAGTCTGCGGTCGAAGGAATAAAAAGAGCCTTGCCGGTTTCAGATACAATTCTTTCTTCTGTTGTTTCCGGTTTTTTATCTTTAAAATTTATAATCCTGTAGCCGTCTGCAAATTTGCTTAATAAGCTTTTTATCTGCTTCATTAACCCGGAAAGATTATGAGGATCCATATTCCGTGCCATGTCTTCATTTGTAATTTGCTCGTACTCCATAACTCTGGGAAACGCAAGATTATAGCGATCCCCGCAAAATGTAAAAAGAATCTTCATATCCGAAGGAGCGCCAACCCTCAGGAAATTTCTATCCAGATTTTTATATAAAATATCCGGTATTTTGCATGTAATTGAGTCATCCTTAACTGTTAAAATGTCAATAGTAAAATCAATCACCTGTCCGCGGTAATTAAACAATAGCGGCAGTCTGGAATTATTCTTGATTTTTGCCAATGGTTTGTCTGAATTAAAAATCAATTCTTCTCCTGCAGGACACTCAAGCGTAAAAGCATATTCATTCCCGTCTTTAATATACATTACAGGCAGCCTTTCATCGTATATGGCTTTAAAAAGGAATTCTTTTTCAATACGTCCTACAGGTGTCGCCATATCTAAAAAAACCTCTCATACGGGTTAAAATCATTTCGATAATTAGGCTCCTGTATTTCAATTGAACGCTCTCCAGGTTCATCAAGGAGCAGTTCCTCAAAAATCCAGTTTCCGACCGACCTTATCTCCCCGTCATCTCCCTCAATTTGTCTTGTTACATACCTTATATAAAGCTCTCCGGTTATTCCCAGCTCTCTGCCCAAAAACCTTACAAGAAATGATACAGATCCGTCTGCTTCTTCTCTTCCGCCTCCAATTCTGAAATTAACGGGACTTACAGCCTGCAGTGCAGTCAAATAACTTTCACGCGTAACGGCATTAACTGAAGAAAGCGCAGGGTGCCCCATTTGCCCTGAAAGAAGTCCTGTTCCCACAGAGTTGGCAAAAAAATAGGCTGCTGCTGTTGCGTTCCCGCGCCCAATTTCACCTATAACAACATCAACGGGATAACGCGGAGATTCTCCTCTCGCAGGACGCAGCAGCTCTTCAGGAATAGAGCCTCTGGGCAGTCTTTCCTGAGATACGGATAAAACCGGAATTAATATCAGTATACAACTAACTAATAATCTATACATATTTTCCTGAATTATTCATACATATATATATTCTAGTAAAAAAAAATCAATTAATCTATAATGCAGGTATAAATGAAAAAAACAATAGAAGCCTCGTTAAACGAAGATTATACTCATCCTGTCAGAGATGTTTTATGGGGGCATATCTATATGACTGAAGAACAGGCAATGCTGACAGAGTCAGTTCCTTTTATGCGGTTAAATCGAATTTTACAGCTTGGCCCTGTATATCTTGTGTATCCTGGCGCTACCCATACAAGAGCAAGCCACTCTATCGGCGTTTATCATCTTGGAAGAAGGCTTCTTCAAAATTTGGCACAGCGGGGCGCTTCTTCCTGGCTTACTCATGAAGGAGTAAAATCCTTTCTCGCTGCTTGCCTATTACACGATTTAGGCCATTTTCCGTATACTCACTCCCTTAAAGAACTGTCTCTTTCTTCGCATGAAAAGCTTTCTGGTATTATTATTCTAAATGAACCGATAAAAAGTCTTGTAAACACATCAGGAGCGGATCCAACTTTAACCGCCGCAATTGTAGACAAGGAAATACCATCATTTGATGAGGAGCTTCTATTCTACCGTAAGCTACTATCGGGCGCGCTTGACCCTGATAAACTGGATTACCTGAACCGCGATGCCCGGTACTGCGGAGTTCCATACGGCGCGCAGGATGTTGATTTCATATTCTCAAGATTAAATCCGGATAAAAAAAGAGGTGCAGACATTGACTCACGCCTGATTCCCAATGTTGAATCTGTTCTTTTCTCAAAATACCTAATGTACCGTACTGTATATTGGCACCGCAATGTACGCGCGGTTACCGCGATGGTCAAAAAAGCTCTTATGTATGGTCTTGAATCGGGAAAATTATCAATTGAAGATATGTATAATCTTGATGATTATAGTCTTTTTTCACTTCTTGAACAAAGAATCGGCGGATCTCTTGTAGAATCCGTACAAAAAGGACAAATTTATACGACAGCGATGGAAATATCTGTTGAATCTGCAGTATGTGAAACTGCCTGCGGGGAGCAAAATAATAATAAAACGGGAAAAACAGATATTAATCCGTTAAAAATCGATATTGATGCCATCAGGAATGTAAAGAACAGGGCGCAATTCGAGGAAAATCTTGCCCAGGAGCTTCGGGAAACAGGTGAAAGCGGCTTATCCGGAATAAGAGGTGATGATATTATTATTGATATTCCAGAACCCATATCGTTTGAAACCGGTCTTTATGTAACAGACGAGCAATGTAATTTCAGTGAAAGTTCAAGCGCTTTTAAGATTGAAACTGTAAACGCATTTATAAAAACCCTGTACACTGCTAGAATATATATTAATCAAAAATTTAAAGAAACTTTAAAGACATTTTTTCAAAGCTATAGTATACTTAATAAAGAGAACTGGAGGATTTAAATGGATATTCACAATACCAATGAAGACCTTGTATTCGGTACGGTACAAACAATTTTTGATGTAATACAAAACAGCGGTAATCCGGAAAATTTCTGTCTTTGCTACCAATGCCGGATAGATACGATTTGTTATACGTTAAACCGTATTGAGCCGCATTATATTGTGTCAAACCGCGGTTTTACCAGGTTAGAACCGACCAGTATTAAAAGACAGCAGATTGAGGCGGATATAACAACTCTTATTTACAAGGGTTTACGTCTGGTAAATCATAATATGCGTCCGACTGCTCCCCACGACGGTACGCCTGTAACTTTCCATAAAATTAATAACCCCATGTTTGATATTCCGACAATCGCAGGGCGTATTTTTAACGGTATAAGTTTTGAGCCTGTAACCGGCATTGAAATATTTCTTTATTGCAACGGAGAGTTAGTCGATATGAGAAACAGCAACTGGCAGAATCCCTTTATGCTGGTTCCGAGCACTCCTGGCGCGTTCAGTTTCTGGCCGCTTCCAATAACAGCAAACGCGCCTGACATTACCGAAGATTTTAAATTCTCAGTAAGGATCAATTCTCCCGATTATGAACCTGTTAATCACTTTTTTAACATTACAGCTACAAGCAAATTCCATAATCCACAGTCGTACGCCTTGAACCGCACATATAAACTTCCTGATTTATACATCTTTCCGCCTGGTAATGATGATATGAATTTGAATCCTGATTGATACATTTAGCAGTTTGTAATATTTAAATTTAAACTATCAAATTCTGGTACCGTGCATTATAATGATAGAAATTTAATTTCAGGAGATCATTATGAAGAAATGGGTTTGTACAGTTTGCGGTTATGTTCATACAGGAGACAGTGCGCCTGACGCCTGCCCTGTATGTAAAGTTCCGGCATCAAAATTCAAAGAACAGACGGCAGAAGGCGGCTATGCGGCAGAACATGTTGTAGGAGTCGCAAAGGGAGTTGATGCGGACATTATAAAAGATTTACAGGCGCATTTTAACGGTGAATGCTGCGAAGTCGGAATGTATCTGGCAATGAGTCGTGTTGCAGAGCGTGAAGGTTATCCGGAAATAGCAGACGCTTATCAGCGTTATGCGTTTGAAGAAGCCGAACATGCCGCCAAATTCGCGGAACTGTTAGGCGAAGTGATAACAGACAGCACAAAGAAAAACCTTGAATTGAGAATTGAAGCCGAAAAAGGAGCCTGCGCCGGAAAAACCGACATAGCAAAAAGAGCGAAAGAAAAGGGCCTGGACGCTATTCACGATACGGTACACGAAATGGCCCGCGATGAAGCCCGCCACTGCTCCGGCTTTAAGGGTTTGCTTAAAAGATACTTTTAAAATAAACCGCAAAAGCGAATCGAACCAAGGGTTCGCAGGTGAGCAAAGAGAAGAAAAAACTTCATCCTTCCTTTATGATGTTTGTGCGCCTTTGCGGTTAGAAAACATAAGAGTTGTCCGGAAACTGAAGTTTCCGGGCCAAACGAAGTTTGAAACTTACTTATGTAACCGCATTTAAATAATGCTTTATCCCGAAAAAATACAGGACTTGTGGGACAACCGACCAAGTTGCCGAACAGGTCTGGTCTTTTTTCTGTGTTTTAGTTAGGCAGCTGTTCCAAAAACACAACCTTCGATTTGAAAGTTTTGGAACAGCCTCGGGTATAAAGAACAAGAGTAACTTGCATTTATTTTTTAGATTCTATATACTGAAGTCCATATTAATTTATATTAATTTTGGAGCTTGTAGAAATGGGAATTTTAAATGTGGTTTTACTGGTCTTTTTTGTAATAGTTGCGGTGTTGCTTATATTATTAGTTTTGATTCAGAATGATGAAGGCGGCGGCGGTTTCGGCGGCATGTTTGGCGGGGGAGCAAATACCGCGTTTGGATCGCGCTCCGGCAATGTTCTTACGCGCGCTACCACTGTACTTGGATCGTTATTCCTTATTATCAGTCTTGGTCTGGCGTTTCTCAGCCGCACTACGGTGGGAGCCGGTGTTGAAGAGGAAGCCAGAAGAATCTCTTCCCAGGAAGCAGGTGTTAACTGGCTGGAAGAAGAGTTGAATCCGTCCCCGCTGCCCCCCGTTAATAATCTTCCTTTTGAGGATTTCACGTTTGAACAATTACTGGATGATGATTTTTTCAATGAAAACTTTGGAAATAATAATTAGGGCGCGGGGATTTTATAGGTTTTATAGCAGAGGTATATTATGATTCTGCAGGATGTATTGCTGCCTGAGTTTATCAAAATAGGCATTGAGGCTGAAGATAAAGACGAAGTATTCGAGGAATTGGTCGCCCATTATTGTCTGGTTGATAATTCCCGTTCCCATGATGAAATCCTGAAGGCGATAACACGGCGTGAAGCGAAAATGTCGACAGGAATTCACAAAGGCATTGCTGTTCCCCACGGTAAAACAAACGCCGTAAATACACTGCGCGGCACTCTCGGAATATCGCAGAAAGGCGTACACTACGACGCTCTTGACGGGGAGCCTGTGTATCTGTTTTTCCTGATTATTTCACCTTTGGAGGATTCGGAAAAATATCTACGGCTTTTGAAACATCTTGCTGAGCTGATTGAAATTCCGCAGTTCCAGATTGAGCTTCAGGCACAGAAGGATCCGCAAAGCGCTTTTAAAGTAATACGCAAATTTGAAGAAATGCTTTCCACCCAGAATTGATCGTTATGGTAAATAACAAGACACTTGATCATTTGCTGGAAGTCGAAGCATCAGCCGCTGCTATTGTAGAAGACGCGCAAAAGGAAGCGGATCGGCGCATACACGAAAACAATGAGAAAAACCGCCTTGCCTTTGATGAACGGTACAAGTCGGAAATAAAGAAACATCTGTCCCTGCTGAATGAAGAAATTGAAAAAGTTAAAACACAGTATAACAGGGCGCTGGATGATTACCGCAGAGAGATTTCCGCATTAAGCGTTGATAAGGAAGCGTTTTGCGCTCTCTTTAATGAATGTATATTAATTGAATCAACCGGCTCAAAATAGGGAGAGCCGACAATGTGGACTGACTCAGGCTATGCCTATGCCAAAGCAAGCTGGATCATCGGAAAGTCTTTTTTGGGGAAACGAATATCATTTCTCTCAGGGCTGCATACATTAAGTGATTTTGACAGGCAAATATTTCCCGACAGCTACCGTGAACTTCCCGGCAGAGAATTGCTCCCGAGTCTTGAAAAGCGGATTATCCAGAGGTGTGTAAAGCAGATATTGGGAGTTGTTAAATCTTATTCGCAGCCGCCGAGGCTCTTAATACGCATGCTTAAAGGGTTTGAATACAGCGATCTAAAAGAGTGTCTTGCGCATATAGCAGGCGGAAAAGACGATTTGCCAGTAATCAGCGACATTGGCCGTTTTAAAACTGTCCGCTTTGACGCATACCCTGATATTGAGGCAATGATTAAAAAAACAGAGTTTGAAAGTCTGCTTTCTTCCGATATTAAATCCATTAAAAAAGGAGCTGACCTGATTTCCATTGACGCAAAAATTGATTACCGCTTTTACCAAAGCCTCATAGAGAGTCTGTCACAGCTTGATTATGATGATCGCGAAACAGCTTCCCGCCTTATCGCCGATGAAATATCGCTTCGTAATTGCTTCTGGGCATTGCGGCTTCGGACTTATTATCAAAAAAGTGAGATTGAAACGGCAAAATACCTGATGGATTATAAACTGCTCGGCAATATTCATCAAAAAAGAGCGTCACTTAACGCAGAAGCAAAAAGCTCTCTGGATTTTTCTCTGGATATCCGGGAGAACTGGCAAGGCTGGAGATGGGAGAGGTTTTTAAATCATGAGGATACGGTGTATCCTTCCGGAACTGTACACCCTTCAGCGGCGCACTGGTCAGCGGATCCGCGTTATTTTCAGAATGCCGCATCTGAATATCTGTACCATCTTGCGTTTCACGGTTTTCACTCCTCTCCCATGTCGGTAGGCGCGATCTTTTGCTTTATCAAACTGAAAATGTTTGAAGAAGATCTCCTTACAAGCGTCGCGGAAGGACTTGCTCTCGGTATGGACAGCGGTACAATTTTTAAAATACTGCCGTCTTTTAAAAGAGAGGTGTCCTGATGCTGCGTCCCCGCAAGATGAAATTTATTGAGCTGGTTGTCATGAAGAACGACATGGACAACGTGCTTGACTATCTGGGAAGAAAGGCCGCGATACAATTTCCGGAAAAGGAAGGCACATTCGACAATCCGGAAATATCCAATATCAGAAATATTATTACCCGCCTTGGCGATGCCGGTGAATATATCGGCGTTAATCTTCATGAGGCAAAGAATGAAGAGACGCTTTCTTCCGGCGGAGACAATCAGTTTTCCGGTTTTCAGGGCGTCGACTTTCAAACACGGCGGCAAAAAAACGAGACGTTAGTTGAAAGTCTTTGTTCCGAAATTGAGAGATTAAAAGATCGTCAGAACAAAACAGAATATGAAAAAAGCCGCGTACGCGAAGCGATTAACGAAGCAAGGGCTTTTTCAAAAATGAACATGCCTTTTTCCGATTTTGAACATCTTTCGTTTCTGTGCCTTCGTTTCGGCCGACTTGATTCAAAGGGAATCTCCGAACTGAACGAAAGCCTTAAAAACCGCGCAGTAATCATTCCGCTGGATGAAAACAGAATTCTTGCGGCAAGTTCAAAGAAAGGACGGTTTGCCCTTGATTCGCAGCTTAAAAAAGTTTCTTTTGAACCTATTGCCGTACCTGATAATTACAGGGGAATACCCGCGCAGATGATGACAAGCATGAATGAACAATATGAAAAACTGGGGCAGGAACTTGAAAATATAAATGCTGAGAAAGAAAAGGCAAGAAGTAATTACGCGCCAGATTTAAAGAAGCTTGCATATGAATGGAATATTGCGCTTGTGATAGAGGAGATTAAGTTACGGTTTACCGCAACAGAGAGCATGTACCATTTTTCCGGATGGATTGTAGCTGACAGACAAGCGGAAATTATCAGGGAGCTTTCAAAATTGACAGGAGGCAGAATTGCTGTTCATTCGTATTCGCCCAATGAAATACCGTCTGTAAAGAGCGGAAAGGAAAAAGTTCCTGTCGCAATGAAACATAACGCGTTTGTAAAGGGTTTTGAAGGCATTGTATTTTCATACGGCGCGCCTGTATACGGAACAATTGACCCTACGGCAATTGTCGCGTTCTTTTTTACGCTGATGTTCGGAATAATGTTCGGTGACGCAGGACAGGGATTCCTGCTGTTTTTTTCGGGGTTTTTAATAAAATGGTTTCCAAAGAGACTATCAAAGTTTAAAAAGTATTCTACTCCGCTTGTCTCTGTAGGAATCGCGTCGATGATAATGGGACTGCTTGCAGGTTCTGTTTTTACAAACGAACATCTGCTTGTCGCTCCAACAAGAGCTGTAACCGCCGCCGTTACAGGATATCCGATGGATCGGATTTTACATATTCTGCCCATGGCAAGCGAAGGAGGAAGCATTACAAAGCTTTTGTATTTCTTCGCTTTTACCGTTGCCATCGGAGTAATAATAAACTCACTGGGCCTTATCATTAATATATTTAACCGCTGCGTGTTCAGGAAATTTCAGGCAGCTTTCTTTTCCAAAACAGGACTTGCAGGGCTTGTGTTTTTCTGGTACGCCCTGTTCATCGCTATTAGAATCATCCTGGGAGGACGCTTTGAAGCTTATGATTTTGCCGGGCTTTTAGTCCCTGTCGTTTGCATCTTCTTCGGACCTGTAATCTGGCGGTTAATTGCAGGAGAAAAGCCTGTTCTGGAAAACGGGCTTCTTTCGTTCGTTATGGAAGGATTTGTGGAAGTTCTGGATACGGTTTCTACTTATTTCTCCAATACCGTAAGTTTTCTGAGAGTTGGCGCGTTCGCTCTCGCTCACGCAGTATTCTCGTTTATTGTTTTTTATTTTACGGCTCAGCTTGCAAGTTCCGGCATTACGGGTACTTTATCAGCCGCTTTAATAATGATAGCGGGAAATGCTATAATAATTGTGCTTGAAGGCTTAATCGTAGCTATACAGGTGATACGCTTGCAATATTATGAGTTCTTTAATAAATTTTTTATAGAGACAGGCGTAGAGTTTGCGCCTTTCAGTTTTAAGGATAAGAGCGCATCCCTGTGAAGCCGAGAAGCAGCGCTTCTCCCTGAAACAGTGCGTGAGTATAATATCTTAGGAGTTAACATGAAACGCCTTTTTTTAATTTTATGTATTTTGCTTGCAGGCGCAGCAGTCTTCGCCCAGGAACAGTCAGCGGACGCCGATGCTTCCGAAGAATCCCTTGCAGGATCGCTCAGATATATCGCAGCGGCCCTTGCTGTAGGAATCTCCTGCATTGCAGGCGGCATAGCTGTAGGCCGGATAGGATCTGCCGCAATGGGCGCGATGAGCGAAAACCCCGATCTTTTCGGGAAAGCCCTGCCTTATGCCGGTCTTGCGGAAGGCATTTGCCTTTGGGGATTCCTTGTCGCTCTTTTGATATTGTTCATGTAAAAGGGACAATGATTGGATTATTTCTTTCTTGGAGATGAAGAACTTGTAACAGCTTTCCGTTTTGTCGGAATAAACGGAATAGCTGTAAGAAACTCCGGGGAAGCAATCGCCGCTTTCAGAAAAATCACCGAAGGTTCAGAAAGCGGCAATGCCGATTTACCTGCCTTTATTCCAAGCGCAAGTGAATGTCAGGTATTGCTCCTGACAGAGGAGACATCCGACTGGCTGGGCAGCATGGTAATTGACTGGCAGCTGTCAGGCCACTATCCCCTATTGGTTGAAATACCTGGAATCTCAGGCAGGCTTGAAGGAAGGAAAACGCTTGTGGAAGCAATCCGCGAAGCGATTGGGCTCCATGTTTAATAATTGCGGTTTTCCGAAACTAACCGAGCTCCGTAATAGCTTCAATCTTTAATAGTTTTTCCAGCCCTTCATTCATGCTGCCGTTATTTTCAAGAACATAATCTGCTAATGCTTCATATTTTGAATATTCTTCCCTGTAAAGCCTGATTTCTTCCCTGTGGATGTCAATCATCCTGCTGTTATGCTCAAAGATGGTTTTTCTGTCTTTTTTCATATCCTTAAGTATGAGCCTGGGTTTGCGCTGAACAAGTATAACTATTCCGCTCTCTTTCATTATTTTCGCGCATTCCGGTATTAAAGCTACTTCGGCGCCGGTAGAAATTACCGCCGGTCTTTTAAGCCTTGACAGCTCGTCCATTATCCTGATTTGGGAAATCTGGTACTGTCCTGCATTGGCTAAATCAAATAAATCGAGCCTGCTGCTTGATGATTGATGTCTTTCAATTGTTAACGTGTCGGTGTCATAGAACGGCAACCCCAATATGTCAGCTGCGTATCTGCCGAGCGTTGATTTCCCGCTCCCGGGAATACCGGTAAAAATAATGTTCTTCATTTCTTCCTCCAAATAATGACAAGATTTTTTTGTTTAAATTTTGTTTTCATGCCATATATGGGTTGAAACTGCCGGTTTGCATGACCGAAAAGGGAAATATTTTTACGTTTCTTCATTTGCTTAAACACGCAGAAACGACAGCCGTATATACATATTTAAGGTATTTTCCTGCATTGTTCATTGATATTCTGATATAAAAGTCCAGCCTTGTATAACGTATCACATTAGTCCATAGTGAAATATCACTATAGGCTATAGTGAATGTTAACTACAGTCTAAAGTGAACTGCCACTATAGGCTAAAGTGATATATCACTATAGACTGCAGGATGAACCAGTTCTAAGGCAGAAAGAGAAGCATGTGAGCGCTTAAACTGCCTGCGGTTTCAGCTTATAACCAGAGTCACTCCTACGGTTGCTTTGTCCACACTGCACCATTGTCAGCACGTGTATGGGTACCGACGCCGCCTGCAAGGTATTTATCGCGTAAATCGCCGGGGAAATGTGCATCTACGAAATCATCCTGGTTAATTGTACCCTGGAATGTAACGCCTGTAAGACCTTCTATCTTCTGCTCCGGTCCCGGACCGTTAGTTACCCTTATCGTATTGATCAATATTTAAATGTTTATTAGTGTGTTAAGAAGTGGATTAAAAGATCAAAATGAAAAACCTGCGAAGCTGCTATTTGTATACTTTTTTAATTCTTTATTTTATTACAGCGCCCTGTTTTCTTGCCGCGCAGTCTACAGCGGATGAAATTGAAAACCTGCTGAACACAAAGGCGGTCACTTATGCACAGGCGGTTCGCTTTGTGCTGGAAGCGGCCAATATTACAGCGGTTTCCGGTTATGAGGAAGCCTATCATTATGCCTCTGAACGCAGCTTGCTGCCGAAGAATATTTCAATGAACCAGACAATGCGGCTGGATGGTTTATCTTTGCTTTTAATGAAATCCTTTAATTTAAAGGGCGGTCTCTTTTATTCAATGTTTAAAAATCCGCATTATGCTTACAGGGAGCTGGTTTACAGGGATGTTATTCAGGGCAGAGCCGATCCAGGAATGAATGTAACAGGAGAAAGATTTCTTTTCTATGTTAACCGTATTTTGACTCAGGAAGGCTTTTAAATGAAAGGCTTCGGTAACATCTATTTCTGCCTCAGCCGCCGTATCAGGAAGATAATCTTTTGTTTATTGATATTTTTTATAATGCCGCTCTCTGTTTCCGCTGTTGATTTAGGACTAGTTACCAATTTATATACAGGATTCGACGGCGTAGGCGGCGATGAAAATACATTTGAGTTTAAAGCTGATATCTGGCCGCGCTTGTCCGGCATTATCGGCGGTAACGGGGAGTTCTACCTTTCGGCAGGTCTGACTTTGGGTGTAACACGCACCAAAGCCGCCAGTACAGAAACCAGTTCTTATATTGTACCGGAACTTCTGCGCACAGAGCTTTCATTTCGTTTCGGCAGTATGGGAATCAAGTTTGGACGTATATTCTACAATGATCCTCTGTCATTAATCGCAGACGGGCTTTTTGACGGGGTTCAGTTTAATTTTAACACAATGTCCGGCAAATTCAGCGCCGGAGCCATGTATACAGGTTTGCTTTACAAAAAAAACGCCGGTATTAATCTGACAGATTACGACTTGACAACCTTTAATTTACCGCTTGATTACAGCGACTTTGTAAATACTTACTTTGCTTCCAAAAGGATTATAACGGCTGTTGAATGGGATCATCCTTCAATTGCTGAATTCCTGCATCTTAATATCTCCTTTCTCGGTCAGTTTGATGTAAACGGCGCTGATTCAAGATATAACAGCCAGTACTTTACCTTAAAAGCGGGTATTCCGTTCGGCAGTTTTCTTTTTGAGGCAGGCGGGAGTCTTGGTTTATGGCAGTCTGCATTAAATAACAATAATAAAAACGGTCTGATGTTTGCAGGCGACTTTGGCCTGTTCTGGCAGCTTCCGGCAAGTTTTCAAAGCCGTCTTTCACTCACCGCAAGGATTATAGGCGGCGCTGTTAATGACAGGAATACCGCTTTTACTACTGTAACCGGAAAATATTTCGGCGAGGTATTGAAACTTAAAATATCCGGGCTTTCCATGTACAGCCTGAATTACTCGGCGCGTTTTACACGGGAAACAGGATTTTCTTTAGCCGCCTCGTATTTTATAAGAAATGATCTTGGTACTGTTCAGGGTTATCCCGTAAGCGCGGACTCTGACGGGTACTTTCTTGGCCCTGAATTATTTACCCGTTTTATCTGGAGCCCGGCTTCTGATTTGCAGATAAACGCCAGAGCCGGAGTGTTTATTCCGTCAATGGGTAATGCAGGGCGGGATGAAAAAGCTAAATGGCGCCTTGAGCTGACAGTTACTATATCTGTTTTTTAAATAAGGAGATGCAATGAGAAGTTTTTTAACGGTTATTTTAATGTCAGCCGGGATTGTATTCTGCGCGTTCGGCCAGAACGGTGTGCTGCGCGAGATGTCCGGCGAAGTGGAAATTAAGGCTGCAGGCGCATCATCATTTTCCGCAGCCAGAATCGGCGATACAATCGCGCAGAATACAATTGTATCAACAGGTTTCAGAGGCACCGCTGTAATCGAAGTCGGCAGTTCCTTAATTACCGTACGTCCCCTTACGCGTCTTTCCCTTTCGGAAATACAGCGTTCTTCAAATACGGAAAATGTTAATGTGAATCTTCAGACAGGAAGGGTCAGGGTGGACGTAAACCCGCCTGCGGGAACAAAGACAAATCTGACAGTCCAAAGTACGGTAGCGAGCGCTTCTGTACGCGGCACTGTTTTTGAGTTTGATACCTATAACCTCAACGTCAATGAAGGCAGTGTGGTTTTCGGCGGCAGCAGCGGGCCTGTTGTCATGGTTAACCCGGGAAACAATACCTTTGTAGGAAATGACGGCGCTCCTGTAAACCCTGTTGTTGTTGCCTCTTCATCCCTCGCTCCTTCTTCGCCTGTCGGCGCGCCGCCACCTGAAACAACGACTGCTGCCGCAGTGATTAATTACGGAGACATGTCCATAAACCTTGATTATGATTAATTTATTACTATGCTGAACTAAATGAAAAAGATAAGAAACTTACTGTTAGGCTTAAGCGCCGCGTTAGTGTTTTCAGTTTTGTATGCAACAGATACGCTTTCCTTGCTGGAAGACCGGCTTTATGATCTGTTCCTGCGGTTCAGACCTGAACGCGAATTATTATCCGATATTGTTTTTCTTGATGTCGACGATTTAGCTATCTCATATTACGGTATCTTTCCCTGGCCGCGCGCCATTCCTGCGGACGGTCTTTTGCGCCTTAAAGAGTACGGAGCAAGAGCGGCAATTCTGGATATTGAGTATATTGACAAAGGACCTCAGGGAGTAGACAGCCTGTACCTTGATTACGGGCTAAGCAATGATTTTGACCGCAGCTTTACAGAAATTGATATATCGGCGCGGGAACTTTTCTCCGCTATAAGGAACGGCTGGATACCTCTAAGCGATGTGGATGATTATGCAAATTCATTCTCGCGTGTAATTGATGAAAAAAGAAACGATCTTTACATAAAAGCGCAGACAGTAGCGCGAGATAACGATCTTTATCTTGCGCAGGCAATTGCCCTTTTCGGCAGAGGGTGGTCTACTCTCGGTCTGCGTCCTTTTCATCTTGAAGGCGAAGAAGCTGAACGCCGTTTTCTTGCGCAAGAAAGATTCTCCATTACAGTAAATGCCGCCCCCAATGTTTCGATGGGAGATAAATATATCGATATCCTTCCCGCGCTGCCGATTTTTTCCCGCGCGGCAAAAGGAGCCGGTTTTACAAACGCCGAAGTTGACAGAGACGGAGTAAGAAGGCGGATTTATCTTGTCCAGAATATTTTTGATCACTGGTATACTCAGCTTGCTTTCGCTCCGCTTTTAAATTATCTGGGAAACCCTGAAATATATCTGGAAAAGAGGAAGATGACGCTTAAGCAGGCGCATATGCCGGACGGCGGAATAAAAGATATTGTCATTCCCATGGATCATCTTGGCAGAGTCATGCTTGACTGGCCAAAAGAAAACTATTATGAAAGCTATACTCACGTTTCATTCGCCAATTTTTCCCTTCTGGATCAAATGGAAGCTGAACTGGATTCCTACAGCCGCGCTCTTGCCTCTTCGCAAATCAGCTTTTTTACGCAGTTTGATCCTTTAATAAGCGATATCCCCGATACCCTAAATTATATCAGCATGCTTTTTGACGAAGCGGCAGCAGCCAGGAACACCGCAATGGAAGAGACAGGCAGTAATATTTTTAATGAATATCTTGAATGCCGCAATTACGCGCATGAACTATTGGGTGAAATACTGGAGCTGGACATTGAAGAAAGAATGCGGCAGCTGACAGTACTGTTAAGCGAAGAATACGAGGATTTAGCTGATGTAATCGAAGATGAAGCTGAATATATCCTGTCTTTAATCAATGTTCTTGCTGTCAATTTAAACCGTTACAGGGAACTTACCGCAGATAATTTTCTTGCTTTCAATGATAAATTTGTCATTATTGGACGCGTTGATATGGGAACAACAGATATCGGCGTTAATCCGTTTCACGGACAGTATAACAATGTAGGCACTCACGGTGTTGTGCTTAATACAATCCTTGCGGGCTCTTTCATTACTCCTTTAAGTTTCTGGTGGAGCATTCTGATAATGATTGTTTTTGTTCCGCTTTTCTTCCATGTTACAGGCAGCCTTGCTCCTGTAATCCGCGCGGCTTTCGGATTCGCCGCCGTCCTGATATTACTTGCAGGCGCTGTACTGCTGTTCCGTTTTACAGGGATTTATATCGGGTCTCTCGGAATTACACTCGCAATGCTATCTGCGCTTATAATCCGCGAGATATATTCCTATGCTCATTCAGAAAAGGAAAAGCACTTTATCCGCACAGCGTTCTCCACATATGTTTCAGGCGATGTAGTTAAAGAAATTATCTCCAATCCTTCGCGCCTTCAGCTTGGAGGCACAAAACGCCACATGACGGCAATATTCACCGATGTTAAAGGATTTTCCTCCATTTCAGAACAGCTTGATCCTGAAGAACTTGTAAGGCTGCTTAATAAATATCTGAGCGCGATGAGCGATATTATTCTTGTGGAAAAAGGCACAATCGATAAATACGAAGGAGACGCGATTATAGCGTTCTTCGGCGCTCCTCTTGAACTAAAGGATCATGCGCTTCGCGCATGTATTTCCGCAATCAAATTAAAGAAAGCAGAAGCAGAATTAAACAAAACTATTCTAGAGCATAAATTATCGCCTCTTCCCCTTTTAACCCGCATAGGTGTCAATACAGGCAGCATGGTCGCTGGCAACATGGGTACAGCAGACAAGATGAACTATACAATCATGGGAAACGCGGTTAATCTTGCCGCGCGCCTTGAGGGTGTAAATAAACAATACGGAACATGGATACTTGCGTCGGAATATACTATAAATGAAACAGAGAACAACCTTCTTTACAGGCAGCTTGACAGGGTCCGCGTTGTCGGCATTAATGAGCCGGTGCGTCTTTGCGAACTTATTGACATGGCGGATACCGCAGACGAACCTGACAAAAGAATGGTAATGGTTTTTCACCAAGCGCTTGCCGATTTTGAACAGCGCAACTGGAAACAGGCGGCATTAGGTTTCAAGGAAGCGCGTTCAATCAAGAGTAACGACGAACCTTCTAAAATCTTCCTTGAACGCAGCATTAAGTTCCATAAATCACCGCCTGAGGATTCCTGGGACGGCGTATATAACCTGACTTCAAAGTAAAACGCGCATTGATTTTATACATGGTTTTAATTATATTGTATCAACTGTATGCTTAATATTTTCTTTCTGGGATTAATCAGCTTTTTCACCGATTTAAGCACTGAGATGGTATATCCTCTTATTCCGCTGTATCTGGTAGGCGCGTTCGGCGCGACTCACGTTTTGGTCGGAATAATAGAAGGTATCGCGGAAAGCCTTGCAAGTCTGCTAAAAGTCTATTCAGGTTACCTTACCGACAGGTTTCAGAAAAAGAAATTACTGGCTTTTTCCGGTTACGCTGCCGGTCTTATATACAAGATAGGTTTGTTATTCGCATCCTCATGGGCAGGAATACTGGGAGCGCGTGTTATTGACAGACTTGGAAAAGGCATACGCACTTCTCCGCGCGATGTTCTTGTAAGCGAAAGCGCGGGAGCGCAAAACATGGGCAAGGCATTCGGTATTCACAAAGCGCTTGACATGGCGGGAGCCGGAACTGGTATATTGATTATTTATTTATTAATAAGAAACTTAGACGGCAATTATGATTATAAGAATCTTTTTGCGCTTTCAATGATCCCCGCGGTTATAGGGCTTATCATGTTTATTTTTGTTAAAGAAAAGAAACGTGTAAAAGAAACCGAATCAATTGAAGTAAAAAAGCAGCCATTCTGGAAAAACATTAAGAATATTGATAATCAGTTAAAACTATATCTTGTTGTTGTTTTTATTTTTACATTGGGAAACTCGTCTAAAGCATTTATGATTCTGAAGGCAAGCGATGCGGGATTTAACGAAATAAATGTTATTCTGCTGTTTCTGCTTTACCACGCGGTTGCCGCTGTTTTTTCCATACCGCTTGGAAAATTATCAGATAAAATAGGGCGAAAAAACCTGCTGGTTCCCGGTTACATCATTTTCTCTGTTTGCTATTTCGGTTTTGCTTTCGCCGCGGCTCCGGCGGCGTTTGTTTTTACATTTATTCTTTACGGACTTTATACCGCGATGATAACAGGTGTAGAACGCGCCTTTGTAGCTGAAATCGCTCCGGGCGAATTAAAAGGAACAATGCTGGGCCTTCATTCTACTGTAGCGGGAGCCGCTCTTCTTCCGGCAAGTATAATAGCGGGAGTTTTATGGACAAACTTCGGATCAAAGGTTCCGTTTATATTCGGCGCTTGTCTATCTCTGTTAGCCGCAGTTCTATTGATTGTTTTTCTGAAAGGAAAAAATCATTCAGGTTCATGATTTTCGCAAGGTTCACGGATAATATTTCTATTATGCCTATTGGCGAAAGGTATTAAAAATGTATAAAATAAGGCGATAGGAATAAGCATGAAACAATATTCACAAATGAGCGCAGCGGAATTATCTGCGTTAAAGCAAGAGCTGGAAGAAGCCTTTTTAAAACATAAAGAAAAGGGAAAAAAACTCAATATGACAAGGGGTGTTCCTTCCGATGAACAGCTTTCCATTTGCAACGGAATACTTACCTGCCTTTCAGCAGATGATTATAAAGCTTTAAACGGTACAGACTGCCGCAATTACGGCGGGATAGACGGTATCCCTGAGTTAAAGAAAATCTTTGCGGATCTTCTGGATTTAACGCCTGATGAAGTGATTGTGGGCGGTAACTCTTCGCTTGCCTTAATGTTTGACAATGTCGCTGTAAACATGACTCACGGAGTACGTGACGGAAAGCCATGGCAGACTCAGGGACAAATAAAATTCCTGTGTCCTTCTCCCGGATACGACCGCCATTTTACAATCTGCGATTATTTCCATATTGATATGATTCCTGTTGCAATAGGAAATGACGGCCCTGACATGGATGAAATTGAAAAGCTTGTTTCATCTGATCCAATGATAAAAGGTATATGGTGCGTACCGAAATTCTCAAATCCGACAGGTATAGTTTATTGTGATAAAACAGTAAAGCGTTTCGCGAATCTAAAACCTGCGGCTAATGATTTTCGAATCTACTGGGACAATGCCTATGCTTTCCATGATCTTGGCAATACCAATATAACAATCCCGAATATAATCCGTCTTTGTGAGGAAGCTGGAAACCCGAATATGGTGTACCAATTTGCATCATTCTCAAAGGTGAGCTTCGCGGGCGCTTCCGTTTCCTGTATAGCTTCGTCAAAATCAAACTGCGAGTACATACGCAAACGGTTAACAGTGCAGACAATAGGACCGGATAAATTAAACCAGCTGCGCCATGCGCGTTTCTTTAAAGATGCCGCGGGTGTTATGGCACATATGGAAAAACATGCTGATATCCTGCGACCCAAGTTTAAACTGGTTTCCGATACATTGCAAAGTGAATTAGGTTCTCTCGGCATCGCCGAATGGACGAGGCCTTCAGGCGGTTATTTTGTCAGCTTCGATTCACTTGACGGCTGCGCGAAACGGATTGCCGCTCTTTGCACACAAGCCGGTGTTTCCCTGACTCCCGCAGGAGCAACTTTCCCGAAAGGAAACGATCCAAAGGATAGGAATATCCGCATTGCTCCCACCTGCCCGCCGCTTGATGAACTTAAGGAAGCTATGGAGATTTTCTGCGCCGCTGTCAAACTTGCAAGCGCAGAAAGATTCCTTTCGGAAAAGCAGGGTAACCAATCCAATTAAGGCTTTTCAAAAATTTTCATACTTCAAGCGGTCTTTTTTCAATCGGCTGGATTATTGATGTTATTACAATGCTGTTGTCAGGGATATTAAATTTTTGGCATAGTATCCAAATATAAATACTTCCTCAGTTTTCCGAATACTTCGTTAATGTTTAGCGGTTTTCCAAGGTGGTCGTCCATGCCTGCATAAAGGCAGGCTTCTATATCGTCTTTAAAAACATTCGCAGTCATTGCCACTATCGGGATATGTCTGTATACGGAAGTTACTTTTTCCAGTTCCGCTTCCATTGCTCGAATTCGGCGGGCAGCTTCATATCCGTCCATCAGAGGCATCTGTAAATCCATAAAGACAATATCGTATTTATTGGAATCGGCCACGATCCTGTCAAGCGCGTCTTTTCCGTTTACAGCGCAGTCAATTGCAAGTCCTGAGTCTGCAAGAAGGGCAATTATTATTTCGCGGTTTATTTCTATATCTTCCACCAATAGTAATGATTTACCAGCATATTCATTATGATACATTTCATAAACAGGTTCTGTCTGTTCTGTTTGTTCGTCATCGCATTTTTGCGCTTTTACTGTAAAGATAAAGCACGCTCCTTTTCCAAGCTCGGATTCTATCCAGATTGTTCCTCCCATCAGCTCGACAATACGCTTTGATATTACAAGCCCAAGTCCTGTTCCTCCGAATTTACGGCTAATCCCTGAATCCGCCTGTCCGAATGCGTTGAACAGTCTATTCTTTTGCTCTTCTGATATACCGATGCCATTGTCAGCTACTTCTATTTTTAATTCGTATTCTGTCTCGGTTTTCCCTGTTAAAACAGCGTTAAAACGGATTATACCTTCTTCTTTAGGAGTGAACTTTACCGCATTTGACAAAAGGTTTGTGATAACCTGCGCAAGCCTCTGATCGTCTCCGATAAAATGCAATGGTATTTTATCGTCTATATTAATGAGTAATTTTTGTTTCTTCTCGTCCAAGCGGAAGTTAATAACATTAATTACCTTTTGCAGCATGTTTCTGAAGTTGTATCTTACAGGGGACAGTTCCAGTTTATTGGCTTCTATTTTTGACATGTCAAGCACATCGTTTACAAGGCCCAGCAGGTGCGTTGATGCGTCCTCGATTTTACCGAGCGCATAATCTTTTTTATCGATATTGCTTGTATGTTTGCAGATTTCTGTCATGCCGATGATAGCATTAAGCGGCGTACGTATCTCATGGCTCATGTTTGCAAGGAAATTGCTCTTAGCGCGGTTTGCTGATTGGGCTTCCGCTGTGCGCTTGTTAACAAGGTCTTCAAGGTTTTTTCCTTCCTGGCGTTTTATCATCAAAATAATAAACACAAGAGTGAGTACAGACAGAAGAAGAACAGACGCGCCGATAAGCCACGGAACCTGCGCCTGGGCGAGTTTACCCTTGTAGTCATATGTTCTGAATACCCATTGGTCTGCGATACCGTTTACATCAATAAGCGAGAGCGCCTTGCTGATAATTGAACATAAATCTGCATAATCCCTGTTGAACCCGAAATAGGATTCCGCTGTTCTGTCAAATATAAGGTTTGCCTTATAACCTGAAAACTCATGGTAATAAGTTATCGCAAGAAGGCGTCTTTGGCTTGACATGACCATATCTACATGGCCGCGATCGAGGGCTTTAAAGGCATCATCGGAACTTTCATATATAAAAATATTAGGGTGATTCGGATACCATGCGCTAAAAACTTCTGAATAAGCTGTATCCTGCGGTATACTAACCCTTGCATTTAAAACCTCTTTAATGGTTACATTCGGTGTTTCCGTCTTTGATAGCAGTGCGTATCTGTCATTCAATGTCGGGATTGTCGCCCATAAAAAACCTTTCACCCTTCTTTCATCCGTAGGAATGAGTTCGGAAATCATAAATGCGTTCCCGGTTTCCAAATGGTTCAGTAATGCAGGCCATTCGGTGTGTTCATCATTGACAATACTGAATGATAATCCGGTCAGCTTTGATACTTCGTTAATTACATCAAAGTAAATTCCCTGCCATTGTTTTTCATATTTGTTATAGAAACTTATTGGATAATTATAATATTCAGCCACGAAGGGAATTACCTTGTTGTTATGCAGGAAATCGCGTTCTTTTTCGTTTAAAAGCAGGTACATTTTATGCCTGCGGTATTCCATCTCTCCCTGTTTGTACATTTCTGAGAGAAAAGAAGTGCCCGCGTTTCGTATAGCCTTCTTCACAACAGAGATTACAGGGGATAGTTCTTCCCTGTATGCAGTCATGGAAACAGGATTATAAATTACAGGATAAAAATCAATTGATTCAATGTCTATGTAAATATCAAAAGCGGCTTCCAGTATACCTTCTTCCAGAAAGGCGTCTACTTCTCCGCTTTTCAGCAAAGCGTATGCCTCTTGTGCGCTATTCACAAAAACAACCTCAAAGTTTTCATGAGCCTGCGAAGATACGACATAATTATATGTAGTAACTCCGTTTAACATGGCAAAACGCAAAGTCCTCACTTCGGCTATTTCCGATAACGAAACATTATTTTTAAGCATTATGTACTTTAAGGTTCGCTGGGCAATTGAGTCTGTCATATAGTATTTTTTAATGCGTTCCGCAGTCGGTGTAATATCGCCTGAAAAATCAACAATGCCGTTATCAAGATCGGTAATTAATTTACTCCAGTCATATAATGCCGGTTTAAAAGGAATCCCGATTAAATCAGTCAGCCAATCGCAAAAAAGAGCGGAAAAACCGTTTATTACATTTTTTTCAATATCGAAAAATGCTTCCGTTGAGTGAACCATTGAATAATTAAAATAAGGGTATTTTTCCTTAAGGTTTTCAATAGCGCTGATTTCTTCGGCAGTTACACCAGGTATTTCTTCCAGGGAAATCCAGCTCGGTGCGTATACGGATTGATTTGCGTTTGATTTATCACAGCCCGAGATTATTATGATAAAAAGAGCTGTTAAGATAACCACTGTATAATTTATATACTTATGCATCACTTATAGATCATAATATACTCAATGTATTTCGACAATTGCTTTTATTAAAAGCGGCGCAGTCTGCATACATATACTGACATGATTTTATAACAACAGTCTGCCTTGTTTTAGGGTTCTTTTCATGTTAATTTGTGTTGTGACCATAATACAAACCATTGATATACCTGACAGTCGCCAATCTTATTCTCTATAATAAGAGCGGTTAAAAAGCGTCAGGCGTTGTATCATAATTGACATTTAATGCTAAAAAAATATATAAAACCATATGGAGAAAAAATGAAACTTTGTTTCATATTGATCGTACATTAAGGAGGTTATCATGAGTTATGTTGATAAGATCATATCGATCATTGAGAAAGGGGACGTGGGGCAGAGCGAGTTTATTCAAGCGGCAAAGGAAGTTCTGGAATCACTGCGGATCATTGTTGATAAGGATAGTGTTTATGAAAAAGCAGGGCTTTTGGAGCGTCTTGTTGAACCTGAACGTGCGCTTATTTTCAGGGTTCCGTGGACTGACGACTCCGGCAAGGTTCAGGTTAACCGCGGTTTCCGCGTTCAGTTCAATTCAGCGATAGGCCCTTATAAGGGCGGACTTCGCTTTCATCCTTCAGTTAATTTAAGCATTATAAAGTTCCTTGGTTTTGAACAGATTTTCAAGAACTCGCTCACTGGACTTCCCATGGGCGGCGGCAAGGGCGGCAGTGACTTTGATCCTAAAGGTAAAAGCGACAATGAAGTCATGCGTTTCTGCCAGTCCTTTATGACAGAACTTTACAGGCATATAGGGCCGGATACCGATGTTCCCGCGGGGGATATCGGAGTCGGCGGCAGGGAAATTGGCTTTATGTACGGCCAGTACAAGCGCATTACAAATAGTTTTACAGGCGTTCTGACAGGTAAGGGTTTAGGTTGGGGTGGAAGCCTTGCCAGAACCGAGGCCACAGGCTACGGGCTTATCTATATAATTGACGAATACCTAAGAACAAAAGGGGATGGTTTTAAAGGCAAAAAGATTGTTGTTTCCGGCAGCGGAAATGTCGCCATTTTCGCGGCGCAGAAAGCGATGGAACTGGGAGCGGCGGTAGTAAGTATGTCTGACAGCAACGGGTTTATTTACCATAAAAACGGAATCAATCTTGATACAATCAAGGATATAAAACTTATTAACAGGGAAAGGCTGAGTAAATACGCTGAAATACATAACGACGCTGTATATACCGATGTGAATAAAGGCAGAGTATGGGACATTCCCTGCGATATCGCCCTCCCCTGCGCTACCCAGAACGAGCTTCTTCTTGAAGACGCGAAGAAACTTGCGGGAAGCGGCTGCAAAATAGTCGGCGAAGGTGCAAATATGCCGACAACCCTTGACGCTACAGAACTGCTACAGAGCAAAGGCGCGGCATTCTTCCCTGGGAAAGCCGCCAACGCAGGAGGCGTTGCGACATCCGGTCTTGAAATGTGCCAAAACTCCGCGCGTCTTTCCTGGTCATTTGAAGAAGTTGATGTAAAACTGAAAAACATAATGGCCGGTATATTCCGCAGTATGGATGACGCCGCCAGGGAATTCGGCAAAGAAGGAAACTTTGTTATCGGCGCCAATATCGCCGGCTTCAAGAAAGTCGCGAAAGCCATGCTGGATCAGGGAGTAATTTAAGAAAAGGACGTTTCCGCAAACAGGTTTCCGCCTGCTGACACAGCCTTTATCAGAATACCATAAAAATACTGTCATTGTTACTGGTAAAGGTTTGTTTGAGCGGATGTTGCTGTTTCAGGTATATGCTCTTCCCTGTTTGGAATATAACAGTTTGAGAATACCTGATACAAGAGAGTTTTTCATGGAAATCAATTTCTGATTCTTCACTCGCAGAGACGCATCGAACCTTCGGTTCGCGAGCGCAGGGATCGCAGTGAAGAATTAAAGATTGTATATTTTTGATTATACGAACCGAAAGCTAGAGGTGTCTCTATAAGCGAAGAATTCCTAATATAAGCTATAATCTCATTATATAATAAGGCAATATTGGAACATCGCTTGATTCGCCGTTTTTTAATACATTTAGACCTATTTTTCTTACTGCTACAGCTAAATTAGACATGTATTCGATTCTCGTGTATGTTACATACCCATAAAGCACGAATTTAACCAAGCCTCATTCCGGTATGGTAGGCTATAAAGGCAGCTATCCTTGATTTGTGGTAAGGCCATTCCAGCTTAAATAATTTTTAAGCTCTTCTATTGTTGAAATGCCTCTTTCCCTGGATTTACCGCAAACCCGTAGGACATTATCAAAATCAAAAGATTAAATGATCTTTTTCCGCTTTGCATACGGTAGAGCTTTAATTACGACATTTCGCGCTGAATTCACTGTAGCAGTGGCGAGGTTTTTATCAATACTTTTGATAAACTATAAATTTTTGAAGAGAATCTTCGTCAAATTTTGATAAAAACATCTCCTTAAAAATAAGGACGATAATATCCGCCTACGGCTTTTTGCATTTAAAAAGCATGTTCCGATTGAGATTCTTTACCCATAGTTTCCTGTTCCCTGAAATATTCAGATTTATTAAAATCCCAGAACTGATAGAGGTAATCGCAGAAACTTGTAGTTTTAGCTATTATATTTACTATAGGGTTTTCAGGTAAGCCATTTAAAAGCCAGCTTTGAGCTGTGGTTTTTTTTATCGTTAGTTCCGGCTGCCCTTTCATTCCTTCTATCTGTTATCAGATCGATAAAAATTACTGAGAACAATCCGTTTACTTTCTTTTGGCGCAGGTAAAAACTCTGGCGCATACTTCCTCCGTCTTTTGACAAGCCTTTGGCAAAACACGCCTTACAAGAGGAACCGCGCCTTTGTGGTTGTGGAAGTGACTCCGATAAATCAAGCTAATTACCTACATTGTAAGGAGTTAGATCATTTAAAAATATTGCCACCTCGGAGAATTGAACTCCAGACACGCAGATTTTCAGTCTGCTGCTCTACCAACTGAGCTAAGGTGGCTCTAATTATTCAATGACAGCGGTATAAAATCTATTATAGCAACTCAAAAAACACTATCATGTATAACTAAACACATTTTTATCATAAAATCAAAAATATTTCAAGTGTCCTACGTCGCTTTTATATTTTTCCAAGCTCTATGATGTTCAAAAAAGTCCATTTAGTTATGTAAAGTTGTAAATTGCAATTTTCACATTTTATTAATTAATGAGGAATCACCGCTATTGACTTGATTATTTTGTACCGCTATCCTTTTTGTTATGATGAAAGCAGCTTTTCCAGGCTCGTTTGATCCTCCGACATCGGGTCATGTTAATATTATAAAACGCGCCGCCTCCATTTTTGAGGAACTTACAATTGTTGTTGCCGAAAACAAACAGAAAAAGTATCTTTTTTCCGCTGAAGAAAGAGCTTCCATGATTCTGGAACTTGTAAAGGATTTGAAAAATGTATCGGTTGCTGTCTGTGATTACTTAATTGTCGATTTTCTGAATAATAAAGGCATTAAATTGCTTGTGCGAGGGGTGCGCGGTCTTGAGGACTTTTCATACGAGTTTGATCTTTCAATGATGAATAAAACACTAGATCCGGGAATTGAAACTATTTTTTTAACTACCGATCCGGAGTATTTTGTTATTCGTTCCTCATCAATTAAGGAATTGGCTTCTTTTAACGGGGATCTGCATAGAATGGTACCGCCTCTGGTTGCCAAAGCGTTAAAAGAAAAGTATAATAATGACAAATGAAGCTGTTCCAAAACTTAAGTTCCTGGAACAGGCTTGGATGACCCGTTATTAATGTTTAATAACAGGCGTTTTGCAATTTGACAATGTTTTTTACTTTGTCTTGACAATGATTCTATTTTATTGATAGATTTAAATAAGATTAAGAGGTTAAATTATGGCAGTACCCAGGGGTAAAACATCAAAAGCCAGGACAAGCCGTCGGCAGTCCATCAACATGAAACTTACCGCACCCACAATGATAAATTGCAGCACCTGTGGCAACAAGGTTCTTTTACACCGTGTATGCCAAAAGTGCGGCTTTTATCGGGGTAAGCAGGTAACCGTACCGGATTCCAAAGTATAAGACTTAAGGGGAAAAAAATGGATGAATTGTTTGAGAAAATGAAAAAGCTCATCGCAGAGAAGCTCGTTGTCGATGAAGGTAAAATTACTATGGAGGCGTCATTCCGTCAGGATCTCGGCGCCGACAGCCTCGATACCTATGAGCTGGTTTATGCCATCGAAGAAGAAATGGGCATCAATATTCCGGATGAAAAAGCCAATGAATTTGAAACTGTGAAGGACGCGTACGAATTTATTAAATCTCAGCAAAAATAAGAATCCCATCAGTTCAGAAAGAAAAAATGAACTGGCGGCGTTTCAGAAAGCCGCCGGTTTGAAATTTAAAAACATAGATATTTTAAACCTGTCATTTGTGCACCGTTCTGTATCCAATGAAACACCTAAGCGGGGCGATAAAGCCAATAACGAGCGTCTTGAATTCTTGGGCGATTCCATACTCGGTGCTGTATGCGCTACCCTTTTATACCAGTCTTATAAAGAAAAAAGCGAAGGAGACATGGCGAAGATAAAAGCTGTTGTTGTATCCGAGGATATTCTTTCGGGTATAGCTCTGTCTCTCCATATTGACGAAATGCTTCTGTTAGGCAAGGGCGAAGAGCTTTCAGGCGGAAGAACAAAGAAAACCATTCTTGCAGATGCAATGGAAGCTGTTATCGGCGCACTCTACCTTGATTCAGGCTATAAAGCTGTTTTTAACTTTGTCAGCGGATGTATTTTGCCGGAAATAAATAAAGTAACCGGCGAAAATTATCATAAGGACTATAAATCGCTCTTGCAGGAATACTGCCAGCAGAAGCTCCGCTGTTACCCTCAGTACATAATGGTTAAGCGCATAGGTCCTGAACATGATCGCACTTTTTGGATGGAAGTCCGCATAGGAGATACTGTTTACGGCACGGGAACAGGCCGTAACAAAAAAAGCGCTGAGCAGGAAGCGGCGAGAGAGACGTGGAGTATTATTGAAGAAGAAAATGTATAAATCTCTGTTGTATACAAATTCTCTTTCACATTTGAAAAAGTATTAATTCTGATTGGCCATTCTCCCAATTTTTCATTATATGTTAAAAAATAAAAATGCAATTTATTATTATAAATCAATATAAAAAAGCAAAAGATTATCTAAAACATTTTTAGTTTTTAAAAAGCCTCATATAGTTGAATGATACTTAAAAATCATGGTATTCTGTAAATAAGACATTTTCCGGATAATAGGAGAAACATGGATGGCATTAAAATATCTTCATGTCATTAATCCCGTTTATGCAGGAGACATACCTGCTTCAGAAATGAAATTGTCTTATATTAGTTATGATTCAGTATCTGCACAAACAAAAGATGTCTCCTCCATTGATGAGGTAATAAAACTTAAAAACGATTCAAAGATGTTATGGATAAATATAAGCGGATTAAAAGACAGTGATTCAATTAAACGTTTGGGTGAATTACTGGAAATACACCCTTTAACCATTGAGGATATTTTGCAAACAGAACAACAGGCCAAAATGGAAGTTTTTGAAAAATATAGATTTTTATTGGTTAAAACAATTATACAGAAGAAAAATACTTTTTGCCGTTTAAATGCCAAAAGGAAAATGTTCTCCCTGCCTTTCCGGAAGGACAAGCGTTTTGTCTCCCATAACAGAAAAACAGATGAATTGATTATTACCCAGGTTGGAATAGTTATTATAAAAAACATTCTGTTGACTTTTCAAGAATTATCAAGAGGCGCGTTTGAAAGCATAAGAAAAAAAATATTAGATAATACAGGTGAAATCCGCAAAATGGAAACAGATTATCTTGCTTATTTAATTATTGATAAAATTGTCGACGAATATTTTAACTCTATAAACCATTTGGAAGAACACATAGAAAATCTTGAGGAGCGCGCGACCAGAACAAGCGATGATACATATATAGAGGAGATACAGGAAACAAAAAAATACTTGCTCTTAATAAAGAAAGCGATTCTGCCTTTAAAAAACAATCTATTAATTATTTCCAGGCAAGAATCATTTTTCCAAACCGGGGAGATAAAACCATTTTTACAGGATCTAATTGAAAATTTAGATCATGCTGTAACACAGGTAGAACATTACCGCGAATGGCTGTCAAGCATTATGGAAGTAAATTTGTCTGTTTTATCGTATCAGTTGAACAAGGTAATGAAAGTTTTAGCCATGATTTCCGCCATCTTTATTCCGTTGTCTTTTATCGCAGGAATATACGGCATGAATTTTGAATTTATGCCTGAATTAAGTTATAATCTGGGGTATTTTATTGTTCTTGGCGTAATGCTTTTAGTCGCGACAATTATGATTGTATTTTTTAAAGTTCGCCGGTGGTTCTAGACTTTGATACCGTCATAAACTATGTTAGTACAGAATAAATAAAAACAATATTTGCTTCACATAATGAAGCGGCAATACCGTAGCCGATACATGTCTATCTTGTGCGTTTATCAATTAGCTCAAGCATGAAAAGGAAAGAGAAAATCAGCAGCCCGGCGCAAAGAGCAGCTATTTTTATATTTCTGTCGGATATAAAAAGGGGTTTATGAACTGAATAAACACTTCCTTTGATTGCAGGAACAGCTTTTGTATTTTCCAACCCTACAATTCTGATAAAATGTTCATCTTCCTGACCGTAACCCAGCAGCCGCGCCTGAACAAGGATTGTATCATGATCAAACAATAGGTTGTTTCTGGTTCTTTCAAGCTCTTCATTAAGAATCCCCAGCTCTTTGATGTTTTCCCATTGATATTCTCTCTCGGTTAATAGGTAATTATATGATGAAATTCCTTTTGGACCGGCAAAAAATGAAAAAAGCGCATATACAGCAACAGCGCTCCAGATCCCGATGAGGTATTTTTGGATTCTCATGACTCAATTAACGGTAATTTATACGTAATTCTTTAAGTAAGGCGAAGCATTGACAACGGTAATGTCATACTTTATTATTTATAATGAGAAAAACTACTGAAATATTACGAAAATACCGATGATGTAAGGATACAACTATTGTTTTGAGGCAGGAATTACAATGCTGACCGGTTGTAAGTGATAATTTAGGGAGCGGTTCATGGCAAGTAATAAAAAACCATCAATATACACTGATCGCAGCAGCATTGGATCTGCGGAAGAATTGGATGAATATGGGGTATGGGTAAAGAGCGGACCGCAAATTCTCTCAGATAACAATCAATTGAACGCGTCCTCCGGTGAACCCTCTGTTGATTTTGATGATTCTTTTTTATCCGCCGATGACGATGATTCATTGTCTGTTGATGACGCTGTACTTGATATTAACAGTGAGGATATGGCTGATTTCGATGACATGAAGTTTCCTGATGATAATATCGAAATAGATGATGAAAACAACACAACAAGTATAGATGCCGATATTGGTGGGCACAGTATTCAGGAAATCGATAATGAAGAAATTGATATAAAAAGCTTAAACATCGAAGATGAAAACATCGAGAATCTCGAAGATACTTCAGATGATAATGAAACTACAGAATCAAAAGATATATCTTTAGACACGTCTGCAGACGACATATTTGATGACAATTTGGAAGATGTAATTGATAAATCGGATAATATCAGCATGGACATTGATGATTTTGATGATGAATTTGAGATTGATGATATAACAAAAAATAATGTAATTACAGAAGATGATTTTGATAACGGTAATAATACAGACATTGATGATATAGCAAAAGAAAATATTATTTCCGGTAATAACAGCGTTGTTAGCAACGATTTAAGTCAGATTGATACTGTTGATCTTGATACATTTAGCGCTGAATCCTTTGGGATAAAATCTGCTGAAAACAAAAGCGCGGAATACCGTAGTGATGAGCAAGATATACAGAAAGATGATTTAATCGTCAGCGAAGACGACACGGTCGTCATTTATGATGATCTGCTTATGGATAATACCACGTCAGATGATTCTGATATCCCTACTGTAAAATCAATTGAAAACAATGTCGGCATCATGCAGGATAACTTAAATACGGCAAAAATCGGCGGAAATGAACTTTCTTCCATTCTTTTACAGCAGATTGCAAGCGAGCTTTCATCCATCAGAAACGAACTCACGGATCTTAAAAAAGAATTCGCAATTGCCAGATCCGGCATTAAAGCTCCGGAAAAGCCTGATAATTCTGCACACAGCAGTTTCTTTTCAGAAGAAGATGATGAAACAATATCGCTTACAGGCGACGAGCTTAATAACATACTCGGCACAAGCGGAGAAACAATTGTAGAAGAGGGTATACCGGAAACAATTGATGATGATAACGAAGGTGAAACAATCGCGCTGACAGGAGGCGAGATTGATAATATCATAAGCTCTGGTGATCTCACAGAGGAATCAGGAACTGAAGATATCGCCGAAGCGGAATCACCTGTTTTTGAGATTAGCATTGATGAACCGACTGATGAAGATATTGTTATTGATGAACCGCTGGACAAAGAAATTAGCTTTGATGAGTCACCGGAAGAAGTAGAATTAAACCTGCAGGAAGATGCTCCCCTGCACGAAATTGACATAGATTCACTTGATATCGGTACAGCTTCGGATACCAGTGATATTGATACCGCTTCAGAGATTGAGGGTGTTGACTTATCCATGTCAGATAACATTAACTTCGCTGATGACGAAATGTCATCAATTGACATGGATGATATAGTTGACGAAACAATTGATTTGGAAATTAACGAACCTTCTGATGCAGAGGTTGGAGAACATCTGACAGGTAATGATACAGATGATTCGGACATTTTGGCAGATGAAATACCTGTTGAATCAATTATATTTGATGATGCTGTCTTAGCAGATAAAGGCGATGTTATTGAAGAAGTACCTGATGAACATATAGAAACAGATGACATGGATATTGATTTTAGCACTGATCTTGATGAACAAACCGCAGAGGACATTCTTGAGACCGGTACAGGTTCATCTGATGATGGTGATAATGAAGTTAAATATGATATTGATGTTACAAACGCTATTGACGTTGATATTCATGACAGCATTGACACAGATATTCTTGATTCAATTGACAGCACCCTTGAAGATATTGACAGTGTTCTTGATGATATCGATACTGACGCTCATGGCGCAGTCCCGCAGGAAGACATCCCGTCTCTTGATGACAGCAATGAAGAACTGGTAATGCTTCGTGAAGAAGGCGTGGAACATCTTACTGCCGCTCCCGATAACATTTCATATCTTGAAGATAATACAATCGCTGATGATTTTGATTTATCAGACGCTGTAATTGAAGAGCCGGATTTATCAATCGATGGCATCAATGATGATCTTTCAGAACCAGAAATAGATGAATCTGAATATGATCTTGACACTCTTGACGATATAACAATAGATTCCGAGAAAATTGTAGAAATATCAATTGATGACATCCCTTCGGAAGATGATTTAACCGCTCTTAAAGATGAAATTGAATCCCAGGTGGAAGATACCTATGATATTGACAATGTTGAAGAATTATTAGAAGAAGATTCAACAGAATTACCGCAGTTGGATAAAGATATTGAAGATATTTCTGATGAGGTAATTTCTGCTCCCGCTTCTAAATCGGTTTCGGATCCTCAGCCTGCTGTCAAAGAAACTCCTGCTGTACAGGACACTCCTGTAAAAAAAGCATCTCCATACAAAAAAGACCATGCCCCGCAGACTTCTCCTGCTACCAAAAGCGCATACAGCGAAAACGGTAGCTTCAAGATTCCTGTAGAATTAAAATCTGAGCTAAGAAACATTCTAAGTTATATGGATCAGCTTCTGGAATCTCTCCCAGAAGAAAAAATAGAAGAATTCGCAAAATCAGATTACTTTGACTCATATAAAAAACTCTTTAAGGAATTGGGGTTGGTATAAACACGCCATACCCTGTTCCATCTCCCGGGAATATGACTTTAGACACAATGGAGACAGACGGCGCTCATCTTCATTCACGGTATAATCCGCAGGCTGAAGCCAGGCGATACATTGACTCTTTAAATCTAAAAGAAACAACAAATTGTTTTATTTTAATTGAGCCGGGGTTGGGCTACATTATTCCAGTATTACAGGAAAGATTTAAGACAGGTAATATAATTGTTCTTCATATCGGTAATTTCTCTCAGGACAAGGAAAATACGGATTCCAATTTCAATTCCGTCAATTTAAATGTAATCAGGCAAATATTCCCTCCTGATATTGATTCAAAAGAGGTACAAAAATTCCTTGAAATTCATATACCACAGACAAACATTGATTGCATCCGCGTTATTGATTGGAGGCCTTCTCTTAATTATTATAAAGAGGCATATTTAAATCTTTTAACGTATGTTGTAGAATTTCTTAAAAGAACCGACGCGGAAAGCAGAACAACGGCAACATTCGGGAAAAGATGGGTCAGGAATTTTTTCAGGAACATCGCGTATATAAATAAAATCGTTTTATACAGGCAAAGCGAAATACCTGTAATTATCACAGGTTCCGGTCCAAGCCTTGAAAGTGCACTTCCTTTTATCAGGAAAGTTCAAACTAACCATTTAATAATCGCAGCCTCCTCTTCGGCAATGGCTCTTTTAAATAACAGTATAATACCTGATATAATTATCGCGACTGACGGAGGCTCATGGGCTTTATGGCACATATATCCTGCAATAAGAAATAAATTGACATACAGCGCATTGCACGCGATAAATTTATGTACTGCCCTGCCCTCTCAATGTATAGATACACCTTTTCTAATATTAAATGACGGCAGTTTATGGCAGAGTATTATTCTTCATGAACTATCCATTCCGTCAATCATGATACCGCAGAAAGGAACTGTCAGCGCTGCTGCTGCGGAACTTGCTATGATTTTATCAAGCGGAAATATATTTTTATCCGGAATGGATTTTTCTGTTAATGATATAAGAACGCATGTTCGGCCATACGGTTTTGACAGTCTTTTTTTTAACCGGTCAAACCGCTTTGGCCCTGTATACTCGCAAGCATACACACGTTCAGCTCTTTTAAAGCAGGGCGGAAGCCTTGACATATACGCGTCATGGTTTAAAAACCAGCTTGATTCATGGCCAAAACGGATCTTTACAATAGGACAGGGAAATAAAATATTTGAAAAAACAAATACATCAATATTTTCAGATAACACGCTAAATACACAGAAAATAAAAAATACAGAAACGTATTTTAACTGCGCCGGTATTGAGAATTCGCATTTCAGGGAAAAAGGAGCAAAGGCCCTAATAAATGCGCTGAAAAATCCGGATTATTCGGAAAAATTAAATCAGGAACTACTGCCTTTACTGTTTCCTGGTGATGTCAGCGTAACAGAAAAAATGCTTGAAAATACAATTTATGAGATTTCCCATGAGTGAGAAAATACGGTATATTTTTACAAAAGCGCGCTCAGGAGAAACTGTTCCCGCCATTGTCCTGCCGTCAGGTGAAACAAAAAACCTTCATTCAATGATTGATCCAAAACGGGAGGCGCACCGGCTTGTTTCCGCAATTACAGAAGATATCGGTTTTTTTATTTTTCTCGGTCTTGGAGGAGGCTTTGCTCCGCAAGCCGCGCTTGAAACAACAAACGCGCGCATTATTGTAATTGATTTTGACAAAGACGGCATACAGGATCTGCTGGCATCGGGAAATTACACAAGACTTCTTAATAACGACCGCTTCAGCCTTTTAATCGATCCTTCCTGTGAAGTTATAAAAAATATTATATTGGAAAATTATAAACCCGCTCTTATGGGCGGTATTAAAACAATTCCCCTGCGGTCAAGAACAGAACAGAACACAGAAGAGTTTGAAAAAGCATTTGGCGCAATACAGGAAGCGATAGAAATTACAGGAAGCGATTATTCTGTTCAGGCGTATTTTGGAATACGATGGTTTTCCAATATTATACGCAATATAAAAAACATAAATAAAAACAACAACGTTTTTTTTGAAAATAAAAAACAAATCCGGGACGCAGCGATTATTGCGGCAGGCCCTTCTCTGGATCATCAGTTAACTTCTCTTAAGGACGCAAAAGAAAAAGGATTTTTTATAATCAGTTCTGATACCGCCCTGCCCGCTCTTTTGCATAATGGGATAGAAGCGGACGCTGTTGTTTCGATTGACTGCCAGCATATCAGTTATTATCATTTCCTGGGTTGCAATCTGCGCTGCATTCCGCTAATCCTTGATATCGCGAGTCCTCCGTCTTTTACAGAACTTTCACATTCACCCGTTTTTTTCTCAAGCGGTCATCCTCTTTCTGTTTACATTTGCGAATACTGGCGACCTTTTACGCGGCTTGATACATCCGGAGGCAATGTAACATACGCGTGTCTTTCGTTAGCGGAAACATTGGGAATGCGGAACATAATATTATACGGCGCGGATTTTTCATATATTAATTCGAGCTCCTACGCGAGAGGAACATATTTAAATCCGTATTTCTCAAAAAGGCAAAATCGTCTCTCTCCTTTAGAAGCGCAATCATCGGCTTTTTTATACAGAAATCCGTTTCTGCTCCCCGAAGACAATGAAGAGCTGACAACAGATAAAAGCCGTTATTACGAAACATCATCGCTCAGATTTTATCGGAAGAAACTGGAAGAAAAAACTTCCATGATGACAGCCCGCGTTACCTGCGAGCGAGGGTCTGGAGCGCCGGTTATTATTAGAAGCAGAGAGCGGATTGTTTATAGGAACGAGAACAGGATAGAGGAGAAATCAAGCAGCGAAATATCCGGCATGGAATTTCTGGAACAGTACAGAAATGATATAGCGGCTTTACCGGGAATGAAAAACAATGAGTATTATTTATCTGTACTAAATAAAAAAGAATCGCAGATTTTTACCACTTTACTGCCTTTTGCCGCAGCCATAAAAAAACAAAATACAGTGTTAAAACAAAAAGATTTAATTGAAGAAGTTAAAATACAAAGTATTAAAAAAATCGAGAAAGTATTAAATAGTGTCTGTCCACAAAGTCGGTTACTTTGCGGACAGACCTTACATTTTCTCGCCTAAAGGCTGCGAAAATGCGTTTTTTAAGGTGGTCTGTCTATAATGTGTCCACATTGTAGACAGATCTAAACAGTCATTGATTACCTGAAATTATTCAAGTCCATTCAGGTGTGTTAAAAAATTATTTTCAGCATTTCTCATAAGGGAAAGAGATCTTGCAAAGACAGACGCAAAGTCGAGCGGGCTTGATAACAACAATTCTGCAGTAATGGAAGCTACCTTGCCGTCGGAAGAAACGGCGACTTTAGCGACTTTTGAACGTCTGTTTGAATAATTGGCGGCAGTAAGTGCGTTTTCCGCGGAGGCTGAGCCAATGCTGAAACCGGTATAGATTTGAAAGAACTGAAGATCGTTTTCATCAACAATTATAAAGAAATTATCTCCGGATACCTTAAATTGAATATCACCGTCAATGTCTATCAAAGGAACATATCCTTCCAAACGCAAATGTTCCATATATATACTTTGAAGATTCGCTCTTGTCCAAGCTGACTGCGCCGCGGCCGGAAATATGAAAAAACATCCAATAATAACTACAGCCGCAAAAACTTTGCTCATTTTTGCCATATAAAACTCCTTAAAAGGTGATAAATAAACATGCTTCTAGTATAAATTATATTTCCCTTTTACCAAAAGTCAAGAATCATTTCCCAATTCATTTAAAACTTCAGTTGCGGTTGTCGCCTGTAGTTCATCTTCACCGTGACGAACAAAGACAAGAGCAGCCAGAGCCAGAGCGAAAGCAATGCTCGCGTATAAAAAGAGTATCATGTAATGACCTGCGACATCGCGTATAAAACCAAATAAAACCGGTGATATAATCTGTGAGCTGAACGAGAAAAAATAATAATAACCGATATAGGTTCCGATTTTTGTTTCTCCTGATAACTTTACTACCATCGGAAGTGAGTTGACATTTACCATTGCCCACGCAAGCCCGCCAAGGAAAAGGCAGACTCTGACAAGCCATACATTGGCGATAAACGCCATAGGTAAAAACAATACGATAAGGCCGAATAAACCGATTATAATCGCTTTGCGTCTCCCTATTCTTGCGCCGATAAATCCTGCCGGTACCGCGAAAGCCAGAAATGTGAGAGAGAAAATGGCGAGGGTTATTGACGCATCTCCCGGAGACATGGCAAGAGTGTTGGTTGCATATAACGTAAAGAATGTTTCAACGGCGTTATAACCTGTAAACCAGAAGAATATTCCAAACAGAATTAATAAAAGGCTTTTTAGTTCATCTTTGGTAAGTTTTATTTTAACTGCTTTTATTTTTTCTTCCGCCGCCGACTCATAGGCAGACTTAGGTTCACGCACAAAAAAGACAAGGACAAACAGAGCCAACAGCATCATTGCGGAACTCATCATAAATGGAAGCGGGAATCCGTTTCCGGTTCTTTCAAACCAGATATTAAAAAGTATTCCGCCAAGCAGGAACGCGAACACACCGCCAAGACCGCCCATTAAATTAACAATTCCGTTAGCCTGGCTTCTAAGGGGCCCGGGCGTAAGGTCTGGCATGAGAGCGACAACAGGAGATCTCCACGCCGACATTACAAATGTAAAAATGATCAGAACAACCATCAGGGAAAAAAGACTGCCCATATAAGGAATTAACGCAAAAGCGACGGCGCAGACAGGAATGCCGATAAAAATATATGGCATTCTTTTTCCAAAGCGCGTCCTTGTTTTATCACTCATTGTGCCAAACAGCGGCTGAAATATAACACCGAAAACATTATCTATAACCATAATCAGCCCAATAAGAGTTGTACTTGCTAAATATTTTTCAAGGATTTGAGGAACAAAAGAATTATACATACTCCACGCGATAGACGACGCGAAAAAACCGAAGGACAGCAAAAGAGTTACTTTTACATTTAATTTATTTTCTGTTGTTTTCATATCGTTAATTATCGCAGGTTATAATGAATTTAAGCAAGAAACAATTTATTAAATAAACAGAGATTAAGAGTTAAACGCAAACGCGGCGTATCCCACAAATGAATCAGGTATATCATCGCTCTTGTCAACATCGGCGGAGGTTGAATATTCAATGAGTTCAGCGCTGTTAAGTCCCTTCGCCTGAGCAAAACCCATCGCGCCAAGCACAGCGCCCGCTGAACATGAAGAGAAATCCTCTTGTGCGTGGCGTAATACTTCTTCACTGCTGCCTGATTGTACAGCTTTTATAAAAGCGGCATCGTTAACTTCGCGTGCCCACTTTAAGGCTTCCACTCCTCTTCCATGCGGTGAAAAGCTGTAATTTGAACCGTAATGCGTTAAATCTGTGGAAGCTAAAATATTAATTTTTCGATTCAATTTATCCGCTATTTGCGCGATAATTTTTCCCGATTCAAAGGATTTTAATTCCGCGCCAAGACGCATCCATATCAGCTTTGCCTCAGGGTAAAAATAACGCACCATTGGAAGAAGAACCTCAACAGTATTATCGCGGTAATGGTCTTCTAAGCCTTTTAATTCTTTTATTAATAATGAGCGTAACTTCGCATCAATGAACATCGGATCGAAAGGAGTTTTTACCGCGTCTTCCATCGCAAAAAGAGGTGGATGTTTCGAAGGTAAATGTCCGCCCAAAACAACGATAACTTCTGCGTCCGGCTGAAGGCTTAAAACAGCGCGTGCGGCAATACGCCCCGAGTAATACCAGCCCGCGTGCGGAGCAATTGCGGCCAGGCAGCCGCGTCTTGTCTGCTCTATACCGGATAAAAAGGATGAAACTGAAGCGCTGTCACGCGGATACCAGCCTGCCGGTAAAGAATAATCCCTTATTTGCATATAAAATCTGCCGATAATTATATCAGAGAAATGTAAATTATGGAAACAGAGAAATATAAAAAAACTGCCGCAGGTAAAAAAGGTAACGGCCTTGCGGTTGCAGGTTCAATCATTGCCGCAATTTGTATCGCTATCTATCTTTTCGCGCTGATACAGGGAGCGTTCCGGATCTATTTGAGCATAGATCAGCGCAAGATTACAATTGAACAGGAATTTGATCAGATTGCCGGTATTGCTCAATCCGCGGGAACGCGTGGTTTTATGGACGCGAGCTTTATTCAAACCATTAATAACGCTCTTACCGCAAGCGACAGCATTATCGCGTTAATTATAACAGGAGCCGATGTCGGATATTCATTTGAAAAGGAAACCGGCCAGGCGATTACATGGGTGAATAATCAGCCGAGATTTATCAACAGATTTGGTTTTTCTGACCAAAACCTATATAGACCATTGTCATTTGTTGAAATACGAAACGCCAATATCAAGGCAGCAGCCTCCGCTTTTGATTATAACGAGTTTTCAAGGATTTTAAGGGAAACTCTTTTGATAATTCTTGCAGGATTCGCTATTGCTTTTATTACAATGTTAATACAGCTTATCGCAAGAAAACCTGTACAGAACACTGTTCGTTATGTGCAAACACACGAACCTGTGCATAAAAAGACTTCGGAAGCTTTACAAGAGAAACATTCGTCGCAGCCGGATAAAAAAACAAGACATGTAACCGAAACATCATCAGGTGCGGTTTCAGGAACAAAAAATAAAACTGTCCATCCCATAAACGAACCTGAAGACTATGATGAAATAATATCCGCGGATTATGAACCTAAAGGGCTTTATTCGCCCCGCAGCAGTATCGGCTGGGAAGATTATATAAAAGATCGACTGGATTCTGAACTGCACCGCTGCTCTTCAGCGGAGAAGGATCTGGTTTTCAGCCTGATGGAATTGGATATTTCAGATAACGATACATACAGATCCGCAACGGAGGAAGCAGCCGCTTTCTTTACGTCCAGAGATTTGCTTTTTGAATACGGAAAAACAGGAATTGCGGTAATTATTCCGGGCATTACCCTTGATGACGGCATTTCCAAATGCGAAAGATTTATACAGCGGATATCGGAAAAACTGCCTGATATCACAGAAACCGATAAAGGTCTTTGTATCGGGTTGTCATCGCGCTCGGGAAGGATCCTTGACGCGGACAGACTGATTCTGGAAACCTCTGAAGCCTTAAAGAGAGCGAAAAAAGACGCGGACAGTCCGATAATCGCGTTCAGAAGCGATCCTGAAAAATACAGGGAATATATACGCACCCGCACCTGAGCGGCATCAATTTGCCGTTATTTTATTCGCTCATCGTGTATTAAAATCGTATTGACAGCTCAGCACTTTAAATAAAATTATGCCAATTCATTAAAAAAGCCTCAAGGATTGAAAAAGTTCCTGAGGCTTCTCCGCATAACGGCAGAATATAACCTTACTGCTTTATAAAGCTAACCATTCAGACCCTTCTCCATTATATCCAATTGTGTGTAAAGTTCCTTCGGAAGTCTGTCGCCGAATTTAGGATAATGATTTTCCCTGACATCGGCAATTTCGCTCTTCCAGCCGGCGACATCAACTTTTATTAGTTCTGCCATTATTTCAGCGCTTACTCCCGCTGGAGCATCAATAGCGCCTGGTTTAGGCAGATTACCGATTGGAGTTTCTATAAAGTTGTCAACTCCGTCACAGCGGTTGAACATCCACGCGAGTACACGGCTGTTTTCTCCGTAGCCCGGCCACATAAAATGTCCTTCTGCGTCTTTTCTGAACCAGTTTACAAAGAAGATTTTTGGAAGCTTATCGCCTTTACCGGTATCCTGCGCTTTCTTTCCAAGTTTAAGCCAGTGATTAAAGTAGTCGCCCATGTGATAACCGCAGAAAGGCAGCATGGCAAACGGGTCGCGCCTTATTGTTCCGGCTTTAAGGTCCAGAGCTGCGGCTGTAATTTCCGAGCCTGTAATTGATCCCATAAATACACCATGTACCCAGTCTTTACTTTGATTAACAAGAGGAATTGTATTCGGGCGTCTTCCGCCAAAAAGGAACGCCGCTATAGGCACGCCTTTTGGGTCTTCCCATTCAGAAGCTATAACAGGGCACTGGGACGCGGGAACTGTAAAGCGTGCGTTGGGATGTGCAATCTCCTCTCCCTTAACCGCTTTGTCATTTTTTGGGGAAGGTACTTTCTCTCCCTTCCAGTTAGTAATTGTTCCGCCCGGAGCGCCGTAGCCGATTTGTTCCCACCAGATATCGCTGTCTTCTGTTAAACCTGTGTTTGTAAAAATAGTATTTTTCTTTATCGAATCCATTGCGCTCTTGTTGGATTGATCGCTGGTTCCCGGCGCTACTCCGAAGAACCCCGCTTCCGGGTTAATAGCGTAAAGATGACCGTCTTCCTTGAACTTCATCCAGGCGATATCATCGCCGATTGTTTCAACTTTCCATCCAGGAAGGGTAGGGATAAGCATTGCGAGGTTTGTTTTTCCGCAGGCAGAAGGCAGAGCGCCTGCGATATATTTGACCTTGCCTTGCGGGTTTGTTATTTTTAGAATGAGCATATGTTCAGCAAGCCAGCCTTCGTCTCTTGCGAGAACGGACGCGATGCGGAGCGCAAGGCACTTCTTACCAAGTAGAGCGTTTCCGCCGTAGCCTGAACCGTAAGACCATATTTCGTAAGTATCAGGGAAATGGCTGATAAATTTCTTGCTGACATCAGGCTCGCACGGCCAACTGGTGTCTTTTTCGCCGGGGCCGAGCGGTTTGGCGATAGAATGAAGACATGGTACATAAAATCCGTTCGGTCCCAGTACATCCAAAACTTTTGTGCCGACACGGGTCATTATATGCATATTGATTACAACATAAGGGCTGTCTGTAATTTCTACCCCGATTTTCGCGATATCAGAGCCGACAGGGCCCATTGAGAAGGGGATAACATACATCGTGCGCCCTTTCATGCAGCCTTTATACTGTGCGGACATTGTTTTCTTTAACTCACCTGGATCGGTCCAGTTATTTGTAGGACCCGCGTCATCTTTATTTTTACTGGCAATAAAGGTTCGGCTTTCAGCTCTTGCGACATCCGAAGGATCAGAGTGGAACCAATAACAGCCGGGTCTTTTTACAGAGTCCAATTTGATGCCAAGCCCTGTGTCTGTCATTATTTTCAGCATTTTGTCATATTCAACCTTGCTGCCGTCGCAGACCTCTACAGTATCGGGGGTCATTAAGGCAGCCGCTTCATCAACCCATTTTTTCAGTCCTGCATGTTTTAATTCGTTTAAGTTCATAATCTCTCCTATTTTACAATTTCAGTATATCTGTTAATTTTAACGCTAGTTTTTACTATTTTACAAGTAAAAAATTAAGGAATGAGTAATAGATATCCGGCGGCATTCTTTTTCCTCATTCTCGAATCCTATTCCCTATTTATAAAAAAAAGCGTATATTATAAACATGGATGACAGAAGGAAAAGAATTGACGACCTTTTGAAAAACAGCCAGGAATCCCGCTCATCCCTTGACGCTCTTTTGGAAGGTTTTGGCGAAGCACTGTATGTCCGTACAAAGGAAATACAGAACAATTTTGAAGATATAAGTCAATATAATACATACATTCTTGACATATCAGAATCCAATACCGCTATTTCCAGAATTGAAGAGAAGAACCAGCGTTTAAAGGAATTGGAAGACGCAATCGAAATAAGAGAGCATCAGGAGAAAGAACGCGCAAAAGAAATGGCGGTTATTTACCGCAGACTAGGGAAGGCTTTGCTTGGAAACAGCGATTATAATGACTACACTTCCCTTTTTAAAGAACAGGCCAATACCTTGACTTCCAAGATTGAATCGCTTGAGACCCGTATCAGCGAGCTTGAAAACAAGGACGGAGGCAATGTTTTTTCCTGGATAGGAAAAAGCGCACAGGGGCTTGTACTTAAAACATTCCTTTCAAAAACACAGGAAAATCAGGAACAGCTTTATCACAATATAGGAGAGCGTTATAACGATCGTGAATTAATTTACAGAGACGATGAAGTATCCATAATACGCGCAGAAGCCGACAATCTTCGAAGTATTTCGCGAACTGCAATTGATGAGATTTCCTCATTGAGAGATGAAAAACGAATTATAACTGCCTCTTTTGGAATTGACGGCAATCCGCAAAAACAAATTCAATCTTTTCGGAATCATATTAATCAGGTAAAAGAAGCCCTAAACGGTTTATACAAGAAGTTCGGCGCCCAGACTGCCGGTATTGATGAAGACATAACCCCTGAGCGGAAATATTTTATTGATACAATTGTAACAGCCGAAGACGGAGAGATAATCTCAAGAGCGGTAAAATTAAATCAATCTTTAACTGACAATGAAAAAGCGATATCTAAGCTGCGCGCTTCTCTTGCGATTGATGATGAAAAGTCGAAAATCGAAAAGTTTAAAAAATCAATTGAAGACAAGAAAAGTAAAATCACTGATCTTCAGGACGCAATCAGTGATCTGGACGAAAGTGTCCGCGACTGCGAAAAATATATCCAGGAACTTGAAAAACAACTTTAAGGTAATGTATGCCGGTAAAAAAATCAAATACGAAAAAATCTGCCGTGAAAGCAAAGCCTGCGGCGAAAAAGGCCGCTGGTAAAGAGGCGTCCAAAACGAGTAAAACTGCGATTTCTAAATCTGCGTCAAAAGCTGTTTCAGCTAAAGCTGCCTCAGCTAGTGCCGTAGCTTCCAAAACTGCCGTGCCGAAGACCGCCGCTGTTACAGGGAAATCATCTGTTTATGATGAATCAAAAATCAAGACGCTCTCTTCGCTTGAACATATAAGACTGCGAACAGGAATGTATATCGGGCGGCTTGGAGACGGTTCCAACCCGGATGACGGGATATATGTTTTACTAAAAGAAATAATTGATAACGGCATTGATGAGTTTATCATGGGTAACGGAAAACTTATTGAAACAGTTGTCAAAGATATTGAAATACCGGGAAAGGCTATGGTCAAGGTACGCGATTTTGGCAGAGGCATACCGCTTGGGAAACTTGTCGAGTGCGTGTCCATAATCAATACCGGCGCCAAGTACAATGACGATGTGTTTCAGTTTTCTGTCGGTCTTAACGGAGTCGGAACAAAGGCTGTAAACGCGCTGTCTGTTCATTTCAGGGTAGTCGCGGTTCGCGGCGAAGAATTTGCGGAAGCCATTTTTGAAAGGGGAACCCTTAAAAGCCAGCGCAAGGGAAGATTGAAAGAAAAAGTTAAAGACGGGACATTGGTGGAATTTATTCCTGATCCTGAAATATTCAAAGACTATTTATTCAACACTGAGTTTATCGAAAAGCGAATCCAAAATTACGCGTATCTGAACGCAGGACTTAGTTTAACATTTAACGGTAAAAAGTTTGTATCCGCACGCGGACTTTATGATCTCCTGCAGGAAGAAACAGGAGAAGACGGACTCTATCCGCTCGGTTATTACAGGGGCGTTCATTCACCTAACGGACAGCTTGAGATCGCGTTTACACATACCAATAATTACGGTGAGGAATATTTTTCGTTTGTAAACGGCCAGTACACTTCCGACGGAGGAACCCACCTTTCAGCGTTCAAGGAAGGGTTCTTAAAAGGGATTCAGACCTTTTATAAAAAAGACTACCGATCCGAGGATGTCCGCGAAGGCACAACCGCAGCGATTGCCATCAAACTTAAAAATCCCGTTTTTGAAAGCCAGACAAAGAATAAACTTGGAAACTCGGATATCCGCGCCTGGGTTGTGCAGGAAGTGCGCAATGCTGTTGAAGACTGGCTTCATAAAAATCCCGAAGCGTGCAAGAAACTGGAACAGAAAATAATGGCAAACGAGTCTTTGCGCACCGAGCTTAACGCCGTTAAAAAGGAAGCGCGCGAGGCTGCAAAGAAAATCGCCCTTAAAATCCCAAAGCTTAAAGACTGCAAATACCATCTGGAAGACGGCAAGGACGGGGAGACATCGACCATTTTTATTACAGAAGGCGATTCCGCCGCAGGCTCAATTGTATCAAGCCGCGATGTAATGACTCAGGCTATTTTCGCTCTCCGCGGAAAAGTGGAAAATGTATACGGCAAAAAACGCGCCGCAATTTATAAAAACGAAGAGCTCTTTAACATGATGATGGCGCTGGGCATTGATAACGACATCGAAAGCCTTCGTTACGCGAAAATTGTAATCGCTACAGACGCGGACTTTGACGGCTTTCATATACGCAACCTGCTTTTAACGTTTTTCCTCTCCTACTTTGAAGAGCTTGTCACAGCGGGACATGTTTTTATCCTTGAAACGCCGCTTTTCCGCGTGCGCACAAAGAAAGAAACCCGCTACTGCTACACGGAAAAAGAACGCGATGAAGCCGCCTCCGCTCTCGGTTCCCAAAGCGAGATAACCCGTTTTAAGGGGTTAGGGGAGATCAGCCCTAAAGAGTTCGGCCAGTTTATCGGAGAGGATATGCGCCTTGTGCCTGTCTCTGTGAACACCTTAAAGCAGGTTCCGCAGGTACTTAACTTCTACATGGGTAAGAATACCCCTGAACGGCGCGAATATATCATGAAGAACCTGATTGAAGACGCGGGATAATCTCAATAACTACGGTATTGGTAAGCGTAAGTATAATTACTGCTGTTTTAGATAAAAACAATAGTAATTAGTACACGCAAGCTGTGCCTGAGCATATGCGTGTGCTTTGAATTTTTAACCACAGAGTAAAGCCAGCTTCCGGTTATACATTGAAACCTCAGATAAACTCAGCGTTAACAAGTTTCTCTTTCTTCTCTAGTATTAGTTCATCATTCAGCCTATAGTAAGCTGTCACTATAGCCTAAAGTGATATACAACTATAGACTATAGTGATAGTTCACTTTAGACTATAGTGAATATTAACTACAGTCTATAGTGACATATTACTATAGACTAAAGTGTGATATCACTATAGTCTAAAGTGGTATATAAGTCAAGGCAGGAACTTTGTATCAGAATATCAAGGAACAATGCTAGATAATACCCTAAAACTGAATTGTCATGAAGAAATGAATTTATCAGGAATGTAAATCCCCCGATTTACAAGAAGGCACGCAAAAACAGAGGGAAGAATATGATTTAACCGTAAGTGTATTAATTTTTAAAATTTTTATGTTTCATTTTTTAAATAATTGAGTCTGTCAACATGTGAACATATTTATAGACAGACTTCAAACCTCTCAGACAACTCCGACAAGTTTTCGAAAAAGTCTAATGTTTATTTATTCACAAAGAAAGAAATAACATAGTAGAAATTAACTATATGTCGTTTTATATTCTTATTTTGTAAGTTAGACGACACTTTTGTTCGCTTAATATGTATCTTTTGATATTAAAGCGGCATTAACTTTTTTCAGTCATTTGCGGGTTATACGTATTTTGTTTAAAAGTAGTTATACGACATTTACGCAATGGTTGTATAAAGGTTTATGAATAAAACACCGCCGTAAAAATACGGCGGTATTGTATATTTATTCTACCACGAAAGTGTAAGTGCCTTGTGTACTCTGTCTTTGAGTAACTTTTATGAAATATGTTGCTCCTAAAGTTGACGGATTATAAATTACTCTGGCGTTTAGGTTCCCTGTAGTATGGTTATCATTATATGAACTTCCAGTGTTATATACTGAGGTATTATTACCTCTATATACCTCCATATAAGTATCCACCACATTGCCTGTAGTTTCAAAAGTTACTGGATTACCTGTACCAAAGAAAGTAAACCAGTGTTCTCCATTTAGATTAATATTGTGGGATGTAGAATTACCAATTGCAACTGTCTTGGCATTAAATCGTGAACTACCATTACCATCACCGTGCTGAACAGTAAAGGAGTATGTACCAGCATTTCCTGTGATGCTAATAAAATATGTTGTACCTGATACAGTAAAAAAACTTATTGGATTAGCACCAGAATAGCTACTTGATGTATTATCCCCAGCAAAGATAGAAATATTCGTATTAACCACATTACCTTCTGTTTTAAAAAACACACGATTTCCTGTTCCTTCAAATCTGAACCAATGTGTACTACTTGAATTGATAATATGAGAAGATGAATTCCCTAAAGAAACAATTATAGGATTAGTGCGGATATTAGCTGTAGGTTGTTTTACTACGAAACTATAAGTTCCACTTGTTTGATTCCGAGTGGTAATTTTTATATAATAAGTTGATCCAGATGTTGTTGACGTATAGCTACATAAAGCATTAGAACCTTCTCCGCTATCATTATCATATGTACCTCCAGTACTATATACTGAGGTACTAGTGTCTCTATATACATCCATATATGTATCAACAACATTACCTGTGGTTTCAAAGATCACTGGGTTTCCATTTGCTTCATACTTAAACCAGTATTCACCGTTTAAATTTATGGTATGGGAACTTGTATATCCAACTGAAACTGATCTGGCATTATTTCTACTGCTACCAACTCCACCGGTATTACCACCTCCGCCACTACCATTGCTGCCTGGCTCATTGTCATCATTGCCGCCTAAGAAATCACACCCAATAACCATCATTCCGAATACCAGTACTATTACCAATATTCCCAGCATGAAAAATCTTTTTTTCATTTTTCCCCTTCTATTTTAAGTCTTTATGACTGAATATTGCACTTAAAATGTGCAATTATTTACTATATTAAACTTAATAGGGTTATAAGTCAATAATAAATAAACGAAATACGTTGAAAATATATCATATATTCATGAAATGATACCCAAATACGTTATTGTTCCATTATATTTTGTTACTTTAAGCTAATAAATATGAACGTGAAAGGTGTATTTGGGAAAAATTTAAAACATTTCCGAAAAGAAAGGAAATTATCGCAGGAGCAACTATCAGAAAATGTAGAAATAACTGTTAAGCATTTGAGCGAAATTGAAAGGGGAATTGTTTTTGCCTCTGCTAATTTAATGGATAAATTAGCAGAAAATCTGGATATTCCAATTTTTGCATTTTTTTTGTCAGATAATAGTATTTATTATGATAATATAATGCTCAACAGAATAGAAAAAGAAATTATTCAGAATATTGAACAGGCTATGAATAATATAAAAAAAGGTATTTTTAATAAACCTCTTTAAGATCAATTCAAAACCCATTTCTACAATCGTATAAAGGTCAAGGGTTATTTTTTACAGTTAATTTAAGCGAGCAGCTTGTAACCGGAACATTTGAATAAACGTTAAACCGGTTAATTGATAATAAATCAGATTTGGGTATATTCGACAATGACATAACAGATATCTACAACTTATTATAAACCTTACTGCCTGGCGGGACAGACTGTGTTATCCACACATTGCCTCCGATAATGCTGTTATGCCCGATAACGGTTTCACCGCCGAGAATAGTCGCGTTAGCGTAAATTGTTACATTGTCTTCGATGGTAGGATGGCGTTTCTTTCCGCTTTCGCCTTTTTTTACAGAAAGCGCTCCAAGGGTAACACCCTGATAAATCTTCACATTCTTTCCTATTATCGTAGTCTCTCCGAATACAATACCTGTACCGTGATCAATAAAAAATGATTCGTCAATTTCAGCGCCAGGATGGATGTCAATGCCGGTGCGTCTGTGAATAAGTTCGCTCATCATCCTGGGAATGATGGGAACCTGCCGTGTCCAGAAAAAGTGAGCGATACGATGAACAATAATCGCCTGAAATCCCGGATAGGAAAGAATCACCTCATCTGCGCTCATCGCCGCAGGATCCCCGCGGACAGCCGCTTCAAGGTCTTTGCTTAAAACAATTCTGATCTTGGGCAGCTCTTCAAAAAACTCTTCTATAACCATTGCCGCTACCGCCCTGCATCCTTCATGCCCGCAGTTTAACGCGCCAAGCCGGACAGAGAAGGCAAGGCTCTTTTCCACTTCTCCCCTAAGCGCTAAAGAAAGCATGTTTATTTTTTCAGCGGTTAAATCTTTAAAAGCGGCTCTGTCAGTGTTTAAGTTTTCAAGAAAACCCGGGAAAAGAAGCTCCTCAAGGCTGCGTACTATATCATCTATACTCTCCCTGCCGGGAAGATTAACAGAACCTGAGTGGTTAATCATGCCGTATTCATCGTAATTGCTAAGGAGTGTATCAATGCTTTTTTCAAGTCTTTTCATAATCAGCCTTTTTTACCTGCCTGCCTTATCCACAAGCGTTGATAAATCGCCGCCGCCTTTGAAGCGCAGCACGTTAACCATAAATATATTCAGCTTGTTGACAATGTTCGGAGGCAGAAGGTTTCCGTCAACTTCAACCGACAAAATCGGATAATTGCGCTCGCGTGCCCATGGAGTAAAGAGGCCTTCTATAACCCGTCCGATCAAACAGGCAAACGGGCTTATATTGACGATGCCGGAGAAACCTGCTTCCATTGCCGCTGCCGCCGAACCTGAAGAGACGGCGATTTCCGAGTTTAATTCAAGGTTAACAAAATGCTCGACTGTATACTTCATTATGCGGTGCATGTCGTGAGGTGTTTCGGGAATGAGTCCTGTCGGCCCAAGAATTGCAATTACTTTTTTCTCGATACTGTGTTTCCACCATTCTTCAATTTGCAGCTTTTTTAAATCCTTCCAGGGTTTAGAGAAAAGCCGTTTTCCCTTTTTTCTTAAGTTAATCAATTTTTTAAACGCGTACTCGCGCACAAAATCAAGGTAATGAATCCACTCCGAAACACCGGCGATCTTTACAACAATTCCCCTCTCGCTCATAAGCTCAATTAATTCGCCGACTGCGAAGTCATCGCGGCGAACATAAATCTCGCCGACAATTAAAACGCGCGGGCAGTCTACGGTCTTTCGCTTCAGCGGAATTTTCTTTACATCGGCAGCGACACTCTTAAGCTCTTTCCACAAATTCTTTGGATTGTGTTCGACAGAATGCATTACCCTGCGCCACGAAGATTCAAAATCTTTCTGCGCTTTTACAGGGTCTGCGGCAGTCGCCAAAAGCGAGCACTGAATATCCTTTAAATAGTCAGATAACACAAGTCCTATCCACATCTGTTTTGCGAAACTCGGACCAAGCTCCGTGTAGGAGTTATCTGCGGAAAGGATAAAAACCACAACATTTTCCAGGCGGAGATCGCGGAAAAGATTTTCGTAGTAAACATAGTACTGCCCCGTACGGCACGGGCCTGTCGTGATCGGAACAAAAAGGAGATAAAGCTCATCCTTGCGGTATTTATCGCTGAAGAAAAACTCAAGAGCGCTTCCAAGCACAAGATGGCTTGGGACGCACTCCTTCCCGGAAGCGTGAGCGCGCGCGATTTGGATTGTCCTGTTAGTCGCAACGGGCAGAGCTTCTGCATTTATATTAAGTCCGCGGACAGCGGCTCCCATGTACTCCGTGGAAATATTTCCCATGTTGGAAAGCAGCACCTTTACCCGCTTGTTCCCGATAACAGGAATCCTCTCGCCTGTTTTTACATTATCTATGCGCAAATCAAATGTGCCTGAATCTGTTTTCTCGCTTACAAAACGAAGGTTGTTATCGTAACGCTGCGCTTCGGCTTCGTTTTTCTTCGCGCGGTAACCGTCGATAATGTCGAGGAATGCCTCAACGCGCGTATCTACTCCCGCATCCGCCGAGTGAGAATCAAGCTCAAGTACAAGGAAGGGTTTTTGTCCCATCATCCATTTAACGTAGTGAAGAATGAAAGAGTCAGGCGCGCATGAAAAGTTGGAAATGAACGTAAGATAGATATTGTCTTCTTTTTTTAGGAGGCTTGCCGCCTTTAAGTCCTGCTGACCGTAAAACCAGTACATATTGGGGAAAATAGTCTCATTGCGGAACGGCAGTATATCAAACGGGATGATTGAATAGCCTCTGGTTGTAAATTTACGCGGAATACCCATGTTCGCTTCCGGCGTGAACGCATTGTACGGCCTGCCCAAAAGAGCGATAACAGGGCGGTTTGCCTTGCGCGCATCCTCTAAAGCCTCAAGCCCCATTTTCTCCGCTGCGGAAAAATATTCCTTTTGCTTTGCAAGAGCAATATCAAAAGCCGCCTTTGTTTCCGCTTCGCTGATGCCTAAAATTTTTGTCATTTCGCAGAAGAGTTCCAGAGCCTTGCCTTCGCCGAATTTAAAACTTACGACAAGCGGCAGCCACTTTTTTTTATTAATATCGGGAAACGCCTTTTCCATGTAGTACGGAAGTGCCTGCGTTATGGGACAGAAGTTTGCGTGCACTTTTTCCTCATAACTTGGCATATCGCGGAAATGAGGAAGCAGAACATAATCCGCTCCCTTGTCAAGGCAGTCCTGAATGGCGCCGTGCGCAATCTCCGCTGGGAAACAGTACTGCGCCTCAGCCCGCGCAACCCCCGCATGAGCGACCTCGGTAGAAAGAAATGTTTTTATTCCCAATTCATGAAAGAACCAGCTATAAAGCGGATAAAGAGTGTGTACCGAGAATGCGCGGGGAATACCGATAATAAAATTCCTTGATATATTTTCCCGCAAAGACGCACAAACACGGCGGGAATCTTCTTCAGAAAAACATGGTGCGGAAAATTCTTCGAATAACATCTTCTGTCTTTTCCCGACATAGTCAAAAACAGGGACATCTTTTACCTGCTTACGCATGTTTGTGTATTTATTACAGCGGCCGCCGAACATGTACTTGTGGTTGTTTACATTTAACACCTGAATCGGGCAGAGGTTTTCACAGGACTGGCACGCGAAGACTCTTTCGTAACCGATTTCACGGTTAATGATTTCGTCTAACACTATGCTTTGCTCAGTTAACAAGCCTTCGTCCCGTTTACGCTTTGCAAGGAGGGCTACTCCGAAACAGCCCATAAGTTCCGGTGAAGGAGGAACAAGTATCTCCTTGTTTAAAAGCATCGCGAACGCAAGAGGAACTGCCGGGTTTTTGGCGACTCCTCCCTGAAGAAAAATCTTCCCGCCGATGGTGCGGTTTCCTACAACGCGGTTAAGATAATTCGCTACTATAGAGCAGACAATCCCTGCTGTGATATTTTCCCTGCCTGCACCCTGCTGCACCGCTTTGCGGATATCACTGTTGATAAAAGCTGAACAGTGTTCGCCGAATTTACACGGTGAGGCGGCGTCCAACGCGATAGGGCCGATATCGGCAGCACGGTGAATAGAAAGGTCTCCCGCGGCGGATTCTTCCAAAAAGGAACCTGTTCCGGCGGAGCACGCTTCGTTCATCGCGTAATCAATGGGCACTCCGTTTTTAAGGAGGACATATTTCGCGTCCTGCCCGCCTATTTCAAAAATCGTTTCCACTTCTTTGTCAAAGTATGTTGTCCCGACAGAGTGAGCGATAATTTCGTTGTAAACGCCAGGAGTTTCCAAAAATACGCCGAGTATTTCGCGGCTTGAACCTGTTGCGGAAACAAGACGGATATCAATTTCCTTGCTGCCCGTGTCGGCGATTAATTTATCCTGAATGATTTTTAAACATTCCTTTAATGCCTTAACAGGATCACCGTGAGTACGCCCGTAATGGCTCGCTGTAATTTCATCGGTTTCCATGTCGACAAGGCACGCCTTTGTTGTTGTAGAGCCGCCGTCAACACCGAGTATGTAAGCGCGATCCGCTCTTACCTTTCTGCCTGAAGCATCTCCAGATTTCTCAAATACTTTTACCTTGTCTTTCCAATCACGCAACGCGCCCAATGTGCCGAAGCGCACATCATTCGTTCGCAATAGTTTTTCAGCCGCTGGTAATTTACTTCCAGATTTAGGTGCCATAACAGCGGCGCCAAGCGCTTCGAACACAGGCGCAGATTGAGGAATGATAAACTCAATTGAAGGAGCTTTCTCCCGGATAAAACGGATAATGTGGCGGTTCAGGGTGATTCCGCCTGTCAGCACTACCCTTCCCGATGTCACTTTCGCGCGTTTCAGAAAGTCGATTACTTTAACCGCCATAACATCGGAAAGAGAGAGGACAATGTCATCTTTAGTCGCTTCGCGTTTATTAAGCCTGTGGGTGCAGTCGCTCTTCATGAATACCGAGCAGCGTGTGGAAAGAGCATGTACTTTCGCTGTATCAGACACCTTGTCTATATCATTTAGAGTCATGTCCATGCGGGCAAGCTGCTGCTTGAGAAACTCGCCGGTTCCGCTTGCGCATTTATTACCGGAAAAACTGTTTATAATCTTGCCGCTTGTGTCCAGCGAGTAGACAATCAAATCTTCGCCGCCCATGCTGACAACCGCGTCAGCTTTTATTTCAAGATTACGCAGAGCAGCTTCTACACATAACGGCTCCAAAGTACCGCTGACATCAAACATAAACCGGCCTTCATTGCCTGTAACAAGCGCTGGGAGTCCATTTTCTATTTTTCCATCAGCTAAAAGTTTATGAACTGCCGCGTTAAAATCACCTTCATGTGGAGTTGAAGCGCTCCAAACGACATTATTATTTTCTAAAATAACCATTTTAAGGCTTGTTGAGCCGATATTTATACCCAGTGATTTTTGACTTTGATCGTGCATTTTATAAGTTTAACAAGGTTAAAAGGTTGATTCAAGGCATTAATAAAGCCATTTTGACTTGTTATTTACCTGTTTCTTAATTAGAACACCTGTATGAGCGCTTTACCGAAAGGCGATGTGTTATATACATACACATATTATAATCAGTTTTTATGCCGCTCAAATATAAAGGAAAATATTACTGGAATATACGCGATAAATAATAAAATAAATCCTGTTAATGTCTGCTGGGAAAAAAACGCCCAGTAAGCTGAAGCGGCTAATAACGGAAGAGCCAGAATACAGAGAATCGATACAAGAGCTGAGTACCACTTGAAGTTTGTTATCATCCAATTAGTAAAGAATGAAATACCTGCAGCAAGAGCTGTCCATAAGAGCGGAACTGAAACAAGCAGAATAGGATCGTTTAACGCGCTCCATGTTAACGCGCGCATTGCACCCCAGGGAATTAGCCATAACAGAGCAAAGCACGCGAAATCAACCTCTCTTGAAAAGCCTTTTAAAATAAAAATAACTAAATAAATCAATAAAGGTACAAGAACCGGAACGCTTACAATATCTACAAAGCCAAAAATCCAGCGGTTTAATCCAAAGCCTCCCGGACTGACAAAGTAACCCAGGAAGAATTGAATAACCGCTATAACACTGCCGAAAATTAAGGCCCAAATGCCTCCCAGAGAAGCATTTGCGCCTGTAATAGCTTTACGAAGAAAGTAAAACAGGGGAACCCACAACAGACAAAAAAATGACAAAAATCTCTCCTAAATCATTACACTGAGAAATGTATCCTTTATATTGTCATTTTCATGAAAACTTGGCAATAGGAATAAAACTGTCTGTTTTAAGCGAAGCGCCTCCGACAAGCGCGCCGTCGATATTTTTCATTGCCATTAACTGCGCCGCGTTATCCGGTTTAACAGAACCGCCATATTGTATAATGATCTTTGCCGCCGCATCTTCTCCGTAAAGACGGGCTATTACTTTACGGACAAAAGAATGAACCGCTTCCGCGTCCTCAGGCGTCGCTGTTTTTCCTGTTCCAATTGCCCAAACAGGCTCATAAGCAATAATAACATTGTTCAAATCCGAAGCGCTTACTCCTTCAAGGCCTTTTACGGTCTGACTTTCACAGACTTCCTCAACTTTACCGGATTCGCGTTCCTGCAACAGTTCTCCGATACAGAGAATTACCTCGAACCCGTGCTTAAGAGCGAGCTTGACCTTCTTATTAATAAGCGCGTCATCTTCCTTATAGATATGACGTCTTTCGCTGTGTCCAAGTATGATAGTCTGCACTCCAAGGTCTTTAAGCTGCAATACAGATACTTCGCCTGTATGCGCGCCCTGCTCTTCACTTGCGCAGTTTTGTGCTCCAAGTCTGATATTAGTACCTTCGACAATAGCACTCACAGTTTCGAGTAACGTAAAAGAAGGCGCGACAAGATATTTATGTTTCCCGTCCCTAAGCTGGGTAACAAGGTCTTGCGCCAGCTGCGCGGCATCACCGCGGGTCAAGTGCATTTTCCAGTTACCCGCCATGTAATAATTTCTGCTCATTGTTTTATCCTCTGCAAACTTCAATACCAGGGAGCTTTTTGCCTTCCAAAAGTTCAAGCGAAGCGCCGCCGCCTGTGGAAACATGGCTCATTTTATCAGCAAGATTAAACTTGTTTACTGCCGCGACAGAATCTCCGCCGCCGACTACTGTGATTACGCCTTTGGAGGTTGCCTCTGCTACCATTTTCGCGACTTCTTCGGTACCTTTTGCAAAAGCGTCAAATTCAAAGACGCCGACTGGACCGTTCCACACTATTGTTTTTACACCGACGAGTACCTCTCTGTACTTTGCGAGTGTCTTCTTTCCCACATCAAGACCCAGCATTGAATCGGGAAGATCAAGCTCGTCAACAGGGACAGGAGCGGAAGCGGCGTCAAACGAAGTCGCCGCGACATGATCCAGGGGAAGCACTATCTGTACCCCTGCGCTTTTTGCCGCCGTCAGAATCTTGTTCGCAGTGCCGATCTGATCGTCTTCAACCAATGATTTCCCGATCTTATACCCCTGCGCTTTAAGGAAGGTATATGCCATGCCGCCGCCGATAATAAGCGCACTCGCATTCTTTAAAAGACTTTCAAGCACAGCTATCTTGGAGGAAACTTTCGCGCCTCCTATAATCGCGACTAACGGCTTCTGAGGGTTTGTAACAATCGGTTCAAGATAATCGCACTCTTTTTGCATGAGAAAACCGGCGACAGATACCGGTACAAATTTGGCGATTGATGCTGTTGAAGCGTGATCCCGGTGAGCAGTACCAAACGCGTCATTAACAAAGACTTCGCCGTAGGAAGCGAGCTCTTTCGCAAGCTTATCCAAAGCTGCCGCGTCAGTTGATGTCTCCTCCTTATGGAAACGGGTATTCTCAAGCATTATACATGAACCGTCAGCCTGACTCTCGATAAAGGTTTTCTTTCCGTAGCAGCTATCCTCGCCTGCGAATATAACAGGCTTTCCAAGTTTGGTTTGAAGGTACGCGGCGACAGGAGCCATACGGTGCTTGCCTTTAATGTATTTGTCTTCGTCAAAAGGTCTGCCGTCCTTATCAGCTTTTTCTTTCGCCTTCTTTGCGTCCTTGGAAGGATCGCCCAGATGCGACATAAGCGTAAGAGACTTGGCTCCCTGCTCAAGAATGTATTTAATTGTCGGCACCGCCGCAACTATACGCGTATCGTCCTGTACAACGCCGTCTTTCATCGGAACGTTAAAGTCAACGCGCATTATTACTCTTTTACCTTTCAGGTCAACGGACTTAACTGTTTTAATCATTACAATATCCCCCTAAACTTACTCAATTATCACGCACAGGCGCAGAGACAACGCAGACAATATGGAAATCAATGCTCAAAAACACGGTGCCGCTCAATCAAGCACGGACAATGATAACCAAACATTCCCTGCGCTCTGTGCGCCTCTGCAAGAAAACGGCATATTATTTACTGCCGATATATTTTAACAGATCGACTATCTTGTTCGAGTAACCCCATTCATTGTCGTACCATGAGACAACTTTAAAGAAGCGCTTCTCGCCGGGGAGGTTATTCTCCATTGTAGCGCGGCTGTCATAAATAGATGTGTGGATGTTGTGTACGATGTCTGTTGAGACAATCTCTTCATTCTGGAACAGTAAAACACCTTTAAGGTAACTGTCGGCGGCTTTCTTAAAGGCGGCATTGATCTCTTCGATCGATGTGTCCTTCTCCGTACGGAAAACAAGGTCAACAACAGAGCCTGTCGGGGTCGGAACACGGAAGCTCATACCGGTTAACTTGCCCTTTGTTACAGGGAGAACTTCTCCTACCGCTTTCGCGGCGCCTGTGGTAGAAGGGATAATGTTGATAGCCGCAGCGCGTCCGCCTCTCCAGTCTTTCTTGGAAGGGCCGTCAACTGTTTTCTGTGTCGCGGTATATGAATGGATCGTTGTCATAAGGCCGGTTTCAATACCGAAACCCTCTTTAATGATTACATGCACTAAAGGAGCCAGACAGTTTGTGGTACATGAAGCGTTAGAAATGACATGGTCTTCCGCAGGATTGTATTTTTCATGATTGACACCCATTACAAAGGTGGGAATCTTCTTCTCTTTACCCTTTGCTGGAGCGGAAATAATAACCTTCTTTGCTCCGGCATCAAGATGCCCGTAAGCTTTGTCATCGACAAAGAGGCCGGTACATTCAATTACGTACTCAACGCCCAGCTTTGCCCAGGGCAGGTTTTTAAGTTCTCTTTCGGCCATTACACACTGTATTTCATGACCGTTAATAACAAGAATATCGTCTTCTTCAGCGCCAGCTGACTTCTTTGTACTGATGTCGGCTTTCATTTGGCCCTGAGTCGAATCATATTTAAGCTGATAAGCGAAATACTTGGCGTCCGTAACAATATCAACAGCCGCTACTATATCAATCTTACCTTCGCCCTTTCCCAGCAGATTCTGGCCTACTAAGGACTGAAAAACCAGGCGTCCAATGCGCCCAAACCCATTAATTGCAACTTTCATTTGAATCTCCTTACATTTTTGTCTGTTTTTAACAGGATAGACCCGATCTGACAATAAGTCAAATAAAAAGAAAAATAGCCTGATATAATAATCAGTTTAAACCAGGCAATCCATTTACAATTATGCTGTTAATTACTACATTATTAATATGAAGAAGATATCCCTTACAGGCATTAAGCCTACAGGCGACCTCCACATCGGAAACTATTTCGGCGCTATAAAGCCCGCACTGGAACTTGCAAAGGAGTATGACGCGCGCTATTTCATCGCGGACTATCACGCGCTTAACACAATGAAGAATTCTAAGGAACTTAACTTTACAATCAGACAGGTTGCCGCGGGCTGGCTTGCCTGCGGTCTCGATCCTGAGAAAGTTATTTTCTACAGGCAGAGTTCCATCCCCGAAGTCTTTGAGCTTACAGCGATGCTGATGGCCTTTACCGCCAAGGGGCTTATGAACCGCGCTCACGCCTACAAGGCCGCTGTTCAGGAGAACACGGAACGCGGCGATGATACCGATGCGGGTATCAATATGGGCCTTTTCACATACCCTGTGTTAATGGCTGCCGATATCATAATCTTTGATTCGGATATTGTTCCTGTCGGCAGGGATCAGGTGCAGCACATTGAAATGGCGCAGGATATGGCGCAGTCGGTAAACGCTAATTACGGACAGCAGGTACTTAAAGTTCCGCAGGCGGGGGTTCAGGACAATACTGCTGTCGTGCCAGGTCTTGACGGGCGCAAAATGAGCAAGAGTTACGGGAATGTCATTCCGCTTTTCGCGTCCGAGAAAGCGCTGCATAAGACAATTATGCGCATTACAACCAATTCGCAGTCTGTACAGGAGCCTAAAGACCCTGATACAAGCCAGATTTTCCAGCTGTATAAGCTGTTCGCTGATGAAAGCGGACAGGCAGCTCTTGCAGAGCGTTACCGGGCTGGAGGCATGGGCTGGGGAGAGGCAAAGGAAGAACTCTTCAGCGCTGTAAACCGCTGCCTTTCGCCCATCCGTGAGCGTTATGACGCGATTATGTCCGACATTCCGTCTCTGGACAGAATACTTAAGCAGGGAGCGGAAAAAGCGCGCCCTATTGCCGCCGCTACGGTAAAACGTTTCCGTAAAGCAGCGGGAATTGATTAATCATTGCCTGCCTGTAATGTACGCATTACGGACAGGCTGCGATAAGAGGTAAATATGAGTACGATAACATGTATAGGAAGCGGCAATATGGGTATTGCCTTAATGGGAGCTGTCTCCGAAGAATACGAGATTCTTGTTACAGATACAGATATGCACAAAGCAAATCAGGCGGCACAAGCCCTGAGAGCAAAGGTTTTGGATTCCAATACAGAAGCCGCGGCAAAAGGCGATTTTGTCTTCCTTGCAGTTAAACCGCAGGTCTTACAGCATGTGTTAACCGAAATCGCGCCTGCTGTAAAGAAAAGGAAAAGGTTAAGCGCTCCGGTGCTTGTTTCGATGGCGGCAGGCTGGACGATAGCCAGGATACAGGAAACGCTCGGAGAAAAAGCGCCTGTAGTGCGCATAATGCCCAATACTCCCGCACTGATAGGAAAGGGAATGATCGCGATGTCGGTATCACGGGAAGTCCCGCAGGATAAAGCCGGCGAGCTTAAGAACATACTGGACAATACGGGTATTGTCGACCTTATAGAAGAGAAATACATGGACGCTGTTACAGGGCTTTCTGGATCAGGACCGGCATATGTTTACTTGTTCATGGAAGCATTGGCGGACGGAGGAGTACGCGCAGGCCTCCCAAGGGATAAAGCGCTATCTTATGCCTCCCAGACAGTACTTGGAGCCGCGGCAATGCTTCAGGAAACAGGAAAGCACCCCGGAGAGCTAAAGGATATGGTAACATCTCCAGGCGGCACTACCATTGCCGGAGTTGCCGCTCTTGAAGAGGGAGCGTTTCGCAGTACTGTAATTAAGGCTGTGGAAGCGTCATGGAGACGTTCAATAGAATTAGGTTAATATTAAATAGTACCGATACTAATGTATGAAACTCTGCCTGAGCCTTTCACTGCTTCTTGTTATTTTTAATCCTCTTTCATTATACGCTCAAGGGTCTGAATGGAGCCAGCATTCCGATGTTATCCGCGGCGAAGTATATGTTGATTTAGAACCGATCTACATAGGCCATATTGACGATGAATACCCTCTTGATATTCAAACAGCGGGACGGAGATCCCTCGATGAGCTGTCTTTGTTCTTCTCCGCCATGATTTACGGCTGGTCATTTAATTACGAAGTTGGAGAGAAAGCGAGGGGTATTGCAGAAGCCATTGAACTTGAACAGATCGGAACGATTCAATACGGCGATCCTGCTTTGCGAGTAACGGATACGTTAATAAAAGATATGCAGCTGAGGGTGTGGGCTGATTACCGTTTAAGCGAAGCTTTACAGCGCCGCTATCAGCTGTGGCGAACCGGAACAATCGTAAACGCGCAGTCAATCGGTTACGGCCCGTCCGATATTGATGAATACCCCGGCTGGATTGAGCTTAAGAAGATGGCGCTTGAAGACGCCGCAAAGACAGCGCTGCGAGCGTTATTGCAGGCAAGCGAAAGAAACCGTCCAAAGGAAGTAACAGGGCTAATAAGCCTTGCTTCGTTTCCCCGTTATTATATTGAATCAGGCCGCTGGGTTGTATCAGCACGTTTCAGGGTGCAGATTACAGAGATAATCCCTTTTGCTGTTTATTAGTTTATTAGTAGAAGCTTTTGGAACAAGCTCAGTTATTATGGATTAATTCAATATATTGAGATAAGATATACAGTATGGAAAAGAATCCCCTTGATATATTAAGAATAGGTATTTTTTATGACGGTTATTATTTCTATAAAGTAAGCAATTATTATAAATACGAACATGAAAGAAAATCACGAATAAGTATCAGCGGTCTTCATGATTTTATTAGAAGTGAAGCAGCATCCCTTACAAAAACTGATATCCGCCAGTGCAGGATAATAGACGCTCATTATTTCAAGGGAAGATCGTCTGCAAAAGAGCTGGGCGAGAAGGTGCAAAACGAACGAATCTTTGAAGATATCCTTATGAGGGAGAATATTGTCAGCCATTATCTGCCGCTGCGCTTCGGCGACAATAACACTGTTCAGGAAAAAGGAATTGATGTATGGCTCGCACTGGAAGCATATGAGCTTGCGATATACAAACATTTTGACATTCTGGTTCTTGTAGCTGGAGACGGCGATTATGTTCCTCTTGTCCGGAAACTCCACACTGTAGGAACACAGGTAATGCTTATCTGCTGGGATTTTTCGTACCATAACGAGAACGGTGATATAGTGGAAACCAAAACTTCCCGTCAATTACAGGACGAAGTGTTTTTCGCTGTCCCCATGCATCAGCGAATTGATCAAAATGACAACGACCTTACAAAGGACCTGTTTGTTACAGAAAGAGTCCAGGAACGATCCGCCGCTTTATACAGCGCAAAACCTGATGAGTCGGCTCCTGAAACAGAGGAACTAACGTCAACAATCTACAGTATTAATCCAAACGGTTTTGGTTTTATCAAAGATGAAGAGTGCAACAATGTTTTCTTTCATTACAGCAGGGTTATTAACTGTGATTTTACAGATATAAAATTCGGTATGAAGGTAAAGTACACTGTAGAAACAGATGAAGAGCGCAGTAAACGCGAAGGCGCTCCGCGTTACCGCGCTACAAAAGTTGCATTAATCAATTAAATCTAATGTAGCTCTTAAAAAACATAAATAGTCGGTCTGAAAGTTCTGGAATGGTCCTAATTCGAACCAAGCTCTGGTTTGTCTGCCGATAAAAATTGAATATATGCCTTTATCTCCCTCTATTCATAAAAACGAATATCAGTATAATAATATTGTGGCATACCTCTACGAGACACATCTTCATACAACCGGTGTCAGCAAATGCGCTGTCTCACTGGGAGCTGATTATATTACTTCATACATAGATAAAGGCTACTCCGGCATGATTGTAACCGATCATTTTTATAACGCGAACTGCGCGCTGTCTAGGAAGCTTCCGTGGAATGACTGGGTAAACCGATTTTGCAGGGGATATGAAGAGGCTAAGGAAGAAGGTGACCGTCAGGGGTTTGACGTTTTTTTCGGGTGGGAAGAAACCTTTGAAAGCTGCGATGATTATCTTATTTACGGGCTTGATAAGGCCTGGCTTCTTGAACACCCTGAGGTACGCAAATGGACAAGGGGCGAGCAGTACCGCGCAGTCAGGCAAGCGGGCGGCTGTGTTGTTCAGGCGCACCCGTTCAGGCAGCGTTACTACATTCCCCGCGTTGTTCTTTCGGCAGGCTGTGTAGACGGCATAGAAGCGGCCAACGGCGGACATGAGGATGTTTCATTTGACGCGCTTGCCTACCATTACGCAAAAAAACTTGGAAAGCCTGTTACAGCGGGAACAGATATCCACGACGCAAACGCTGTTTATTACGGCGCAACCTTCGGCGTATATTCCGATAAAAAACTGAACAATATTTCTGATTATGTTAAGATGATTCTGAATAACAATGCCGCCGGTATCAAGTTGGATAATGAAACGTTAGATTTTCGCAGCGGTTCAAAAGAGCCGGAAAGGTTTAAGCTTAACGGTTCGGAAGAAGTCAGAATCCCCGTTGAAATCCGCGACGGTGAAGATCGCGTAACAGGCGGATACTGGAAAAATTACCTGTAAAAGCCGTCCTAATTTAACAGTACCCTGCGCAGTAATAATTAAGGAGTATATATGAACGAGACAGCCGCCCATGTTCCCGAACGGATAAAGGAACTAAGGGAAATCCTTGAAATAAGCGCGCTTGATATGGCAAAAGATACCGGTATTCCCTTCGATACATATAATAAATATGAAAAAGGCGAGATTGACATCCCGATCAGCGTTCTGTATACAATAGCGGGAAGGCTCGGCACTGATGTTACTGTCCTTCTTACAGGCGAAGAGGCGAGGATGGACAGCGCCGCAGTCTGCCGCAAAGGCAAGGGAGTGCGGATTGAACGTTACCCCGGGTATGAGTTTTCCAGTCTTGCCTATAACTTTAAAAACAGGGATATGGAGCCTTTGCTTGTAACACTTGATTCTTCAAGACCTACGGCTCCCCTTGTATCTCATTCGGGGCAGGAGTTTAATTATGTTGTCGAAGGGCAGGTAAAAATCACTGTAGCTAAAAATAATCACATTCTTTCTCCGGGCGATTCTGTTTATTTTGACGCGCGTCTTCCCCACGGACAGTGCGCCATGGACGGAACAGCGCAATTTATTACGGTTATTCAGGAATAAAGCGATGGATGAAATTCTTTCCCGCTTTTTGCCGCGAATTGACTTTGACAGTTACGAAGATTTCTTTGAGAGCTATGAATGCAAAGCAAGCGATGGTTTTAATTTCGCCTATGATGTAGTTGATGAATGGGCCCGTATTGAGCCTGAAAAACTCGCTCTTCTCTGGACTGACGATACTCAGGAAGTTAAATCGTTTTCATTCGCGGATATCAAGCGTCTTTCGGATAAGGCTGCGAACGCGCTTCTTTCGTTAGGTGTAAATAAAGGCGATGTAATAAAACTGATTTTAAAGCAGCGCCCAGGCGTATGGGTATTAATGTGCGCTCTTTGCAAAATAGGAGCAGTTTGCATTCCTGGAACTTACCAGCTTACTGCAAAAGATTTGGAATACCGCTGCAATGCCGCCGGTGTAAAACTATTAATTACAGTTGATGATAAAGATGTGCTTGAAAGCATTGCCGCGGTTCTTCCGAAATGCCCGAATCTTGAGAAAGTTGCCGTCATCGGAAAGACTGTCCCCGGCGGTTTTATCAATATGCGCAATGAAATAGAGAAAGCCTCCGATAGTTTTACAAGGATTCAAACAAACGTAAAAGACCCAATGCTTATTTATTTTTCTTCAGGTACAACAGGGCTTCCAAAAATGGTGATTCACAACCATTCGCTTCCGTTAGGCCACATTGTTACGGCGAAATACTGGCACTGCGCAGAAGAAAACAAAGTTCACCTGACACAGACGGATTCGGGCTGGGCAAAGTTCGCATGGGGTAAAATCTACGGACAGTGGATTTGCGGCGCGGCTGTCGGCGTTTACGACTGGGAAAAGTTTACTTCCAGGGGAATGCTGGATGCGATTATGCGGCTGAAGCCCGCTACTTTCTGTGCGACCGCATCAGTATTCCGTTATCTGATAAAAGAAGACCTTTCAGGATACGATTTCAGTTTTATCCGCCATGCTTCTGTCGCAGGCGAGCCTCTAAGCCCCGAAGTTTACAATAAGTTTTCCGTGCTGACAGGACTTGAAATCCGCGAAGGATTCGGTCAGAGCGAAACCTCTGTAATGGCGGCGGTATTCAAATGGCTTCCTGTAAAACCTGGTTCAATGGGAAAGCCCGCTCCCCTTTTCGGGTTGAAGCTGCTGGACGAAAACGGAGAGGTCTGCGATGAAGGCATTGTCGGCAATATGAGCGTCACATGCGCAGGTAAAAACATGTACGAAACCGAAAACTCTGACGCTATGCCGCCTGTTATCGGCAATTCTGATTTCCCCGGCCTTTTCAGGGGTTACTGGAAAGACAAGGAAGGCACCATGAGTAACTGGAACGGCGGAATCTATCGGACAGGAGACATGGCCTGGAAAGATGACGACGGCTATCTGTGGTTTGTAGGCAGAAACGACGATGTGATAAAATGCTCAGGCTACCGTATCGGCCCTTTTGAAGTTGAAAGCGCTCTTATGGAACATCCGTCTGTACTGGAATGCGCTGTAACAGCCGCTCCCGATGCCATGCGCGGACAGGTTGTAAAAGCGACAATCGTTTTATCGCGCGGCTACAGCGCGTCAGACGAATTAATCCGCGAACTTCAAAACCATGTCAAGCGAGTAACGGCCCCCTATAAATATCCCCGCATTATAGAGTTTGTAAGCGAGCTTCCCAAAACAATCAGCGGCAAAATAAAACGAATGGAAATACGCAGGAAAGATTTTAATTAAGGAGTAATCTTTTAACGCCTGTCATTGAGGATATTTTAAATCTTGTGTATAATATTCGCATGCTTAACATTGCTTTTACTGGGGGAGGGACAGGAGGGCATATATACCCGGGTCTTGCAGTTGCGGCGGAATTGAACAAACTGTTTCCTGCGGACAAGATTCGGATTTTCTGGATAGGTTCTTCAACCGGCATGGATCGCACTCTGGTTGAAAGCGCCGGGATTGAATTCTTCGGTGTTCCTTCGGGGAAACTCAGGCGTTATTTCTCTTTTCAGAATATATTTGATATATTTAAGATACTCAGCGGGTTTTTCGTTTCCCGCAAGATACTAAGGAAAAAGAAGGCAAAGCTTCTGTTTTCCAAAGGCGGTTTTGTCAGCGTTCCGCCCTGTGCGGCCGCTGCTTCGCTTGGTCTGACTGTCTTTACTCACGAATCCGATTTCAGCCCAGGTTTAGCGACAAAGATAAATACCCGCTTTATCTCCGGAAAAGGCAGAATCTTTACAGCATATGAAGATACTATACGGTATCTGCCCCAAAAGATTCAGGAGCTTGCTGTTGTAAGCGGCAATCCAGTACGCAGTAATTTTCGTGCCGCCGATCCCGCAAAAGGCAGAGCATTTCTGGAAACGGATGATAATGCGCGTATTCTCCTGATTCTTGGTGGAAGCCAGGGGGCACAGGAAATAAATGATCTAATCCGCGCTGCTTTGCCGTCTTTAACAGAATTGTATACTGTTGTGCATCAGAGCGGCCCTGCTCTATCATGGGATATTCCCGCGTCCTTTAAGTATAAACCGTACCCGTACTTTAAGGAGGAAATGCCTCATGTTATGGCGGCGGCGGAACTTGTGATGGGAAGAAGCGGAGCAGGTATTTGGGAATGGGCGGTTTTGGGTAAACCGATGATCCTGCTTCCTCTAAGAGGTTCAGGAACAAGGGGAGATCAGGTTGAGAACGCGCGCTTTTTTGAGAGTGCCGGAGCTGCGCATGTTTTGTCTTCTCCTTCAGGAGACGGAGGAGATGTAAGTGTGCAGGAATTTATCAGTGCAGTGAGTTCATTTGCCAATGACGCTGAAAAGAGAAAATCATTTGCAGAAGCATCAGCAAAAATTGGAAAAAAAGACGGCGCGAAAATTATCGCGCAGGTTTTAGCTGAAAACATCAGGGAGGACAGATGACTTTCACTGTAATGGATTTTATCTTTATGGGATTAATCGGGCTGTTTATGATCCGCTGTTATCTGAAAGGCTTTGTAAGCGAATTATTTTCAATGGCGGGCCTTGTATTTGGAATTCTGGCGGCGCTGTTTTTCTATAAAAACGGAGGAGAGTTTCTCAGGACGCAATTCTGGCCTGATTTAAACAACATTATTCCCGAGATAATTGCTTTTATCGCATTATTCATAATCGTTTTAATTACTGTAAAAATGCTTGCCGTCATGCTAAAGGGAATTATTAACGGAATTAAGCTCGGCGGAATAGATCGTTTTCTGGGCATTATATTCGGAATGGCGGAAGGCATAGCCGTTATAAGCCTCGTGTTATTCATTATTAATATTCAGCCGCTTTTTAATTCATCTTCAATTTTAACAGGCAGTTTCTTTGCAAATCTTCTTCTGCCGCTGATTTCCGGAGTGTGAAAGTGTTTGAAAATATCATTGAACAGGGAACTGTTCTCCAGTTGGGTGATGATATAAATAATCACCGTAGCGCTCCTTCCATGCTGTTTTTTGGACCGCCCAATACAGGAAAAAGCAGCGCAGCTATTGAGTTATCCCGCGTTCTTTCCTGCGAACAGTATCCGCGCGCCGAATGGAAATGTTCCTGCTCCTCCTGCGAAAAACACCGTTACCTTATGCATGATGATCTCTTGCTGCTCACAAACCGCTCTTTCCTGCCTGTAATAGCCGCCTGTAAATCGGCATTATTAAGGAATCCGTCAAACGCAAATTCCAGGCTTGTCTTCTTCCGTTCTCTTCGCAGACTTATTTTAAGCTTTTCTCCTGTCACTATGGAAGATGATCCAAAACTGCCCAAAATCAGTTCTGTTCTGCAGTCATTTGATGAAAAATTAAGCGAATACTGGGCGAATTCTGAAACATATTTTAATGAAGAGAATAAACTTGTAAAGTATTACGATTCTCTGTTCAAAGACGCTTCTTCTCTTGAAAAAGAAGGGCTTGGCAGCATTATCACGATTGGACAGATAAGGCGCGTTTCCATGTGGTGCAGACTTTCACCTAACGGAAGGCACAAAACGCTTGTAATCGAAAACGCAGAGAACATGAGGGATGAAGGCCGCAATTCGCTTTTAAAGCTTCTGGAAGAACCGCCGTCATCTGTAAGCATTGTCCTTACTACGAAAAGGAAAGAAGCGATAATGCCGACAATTCTTTCCCGCCTTCGGCCGTACCGTTTTTTAAAAAGGAGCGCAGAAGGCGAGAATAAGGTTATCCGAAAGGTATTTCAGAATTCAGTGGACGAAATATCAGTTAAACCGGGAAGATCGCTTGTAAGCGCGTATCTGGATTCATTCTCCGAGAGAAGCCAGGAAAAACTTGAAGCTGCCGCTGCGCGGTTTATCATCTGTCTGGCGCGCATTGCTTCCCTTTCTGCCGGAAGGGGCGCAAAAAGCGGCAATGCGTCTTTCGCAAGCTGTTTTTCACCCGGAGTTTCGTTATTTCTATATGCAGCCGAGGAACGTTATGCGCAAATAGCTGGAACAGCATGGCTTGAACATAATATGAAGAGCGCCTCGGTTATTAAAGCGCTTCTGTCCGGATGCGATAATTTTAAAGATGATTCATTTTCGCGTTTTCTGGAAATATGCCTTGAAATTGTACGCGATGTTACACGCGGAATAAACAGGCCGCAATTTATCGCTTACAATGATATTTTCGGCAAATATATAGGTGAAGCTGTAACAGCGGTTGATGTATTAAATATAAACACAGCGAGCGCCTTAGAAAACCTTTTTTATAAACTAAAAACAGCTTTAACAAGGAGCAGTTATGGTTGATTTCTTCAAGCGCACATTGGAAAAATTTGACAAACTAAATCCTGAACAGCGCCGAGAGATTTTCAGTTCTGCTGTGGATGAAATAAAACTGTTTAAAAATGTACTGGATACGATCGACAAGGGAATTCTTGTCTGCGATGAGAACCATTATTTGCTGGTAGCCAACAAGTGGGCGCAGCGGCTTATACCAATGAATTATATCGAAGGAGTGAAGCTGCATACAGCAATCAGCGATGAACGGATAATTAACGCTTTTCGGGACATAATAATAAACAGGGAAAAGGTAGTTGATAAAGAAATATATTACGAATATCAGGGGCGAAACAGGCTGTTTACTGTTAATATTGTTCCGCTGGTACAGAACAGACACATAACAGGTACTCTTATCTATATCGACGACATAACCGAGAAAAGAAAGGGAGAAGCGCGTCTGCGAAGAGCTGAGAATCTTGCAAGCCTTACCACCCTTGCCGCAGGTGTCGCACATGAGATTAAAAATCCGCTTGGTTCAATTTCCATTCATCTTCAGTTACTTAGAAAAACACTGGCAAAAAAAATTAATAAAACCTTCAATAATGATGAATCTGATCAGGATATAAAACATGAAGAACCGCACGCTGAGCAGATACCGGATCCGTCATTTAATAAATATTTTAATATTATTAATGAAGAAGTAGAAAGGCTTAACCGTATTGTACTGGATTTCCTCTTTGCTGTGCGGCCGGTGAATCTAGAGCTGCGGGAAGGAAGCATTAACGATCTATTAACGCAGATAATGGATTTTGTGCGGTATGAGATGGAGCAGATGAATATTATGTGCTTTCTTGAACTTGATGAAGAGATTCCCAATATTCTGATGGACGAGCGTTATATGAAACAGGCTTTTCTCAATCTTGTCAAAAATTCACAGGCAGCAATGCCGCAGGGCGGAATTTTTACCATACTTACAGAATATGCCGATAATGAGATAAGAATAACAATTAATGATACAGGCGAGGGGATAGACAAGGATAACATAGGAAAAATATTTGAACCTTATTTTACAACAAAGGATACAGGAACAGGGCTTGGGTTAACCCAGGTTTACAAAATAATAAAAGAGCATAACGGTGAGATATCCGTTGATTCAGTAACCGGATCAGGGGCTGAGTTCAAAATCAGCCTTCCTGCACCGCATGAGAATAAACAGTATCTTGATTTTAAAGGAGGAAACATAACATGAATTTCCGCCTTCTTGTAATTGATGATGAAAAAAATATCCGCGAAGGACTTGCCGAATTCCTGAAAGACGACGGATACGAAGTTGCATGCGCAGCTGCCGGCGAAGAAGGCTGGAAGCGTTTTTTGCTCGGTGACATTGATCTTGTTATTACCGACTTAAAAATGCCGGGACTTACCGGTGATGAACTTATGCGCCGCATCATTGCAAAAGCTCCCGGGTTTCCTGTAATTATCCTGACAGGGCACGGCACAGTTGAAAACGCGGTAGCCGCAATGAGAGAAGGTGCCTGGGATTTTCTTTCCAAACCTGTTGATCTTGATCATCTTTCCATGAAAGTGAAACGCGCTCTTGAAAACAGGGAGCTTTTCTTTCAGCATCGCAGAATGGAAGAAGAACTTGAACGAAAAAATCCGTTTAAATCCATAATCGGTAATTCGCACAGTATGCGTGATGTTTTCGATACAATGAGCAAGGTTGCTCCGACAAAAGCATCCATCTTAATCACCGGTGAATCGGGGGTCGGGAAAGAACTTGTAGCCGATGCTGTACATGAAATTTCTCCGCGCAGAGATCATCCTATGATTAAGGTGCATTGCGCCGCTCTTTCTCCTGCGTTGCTGGAAAGCGAACTGTTCGGTCATGAAAAGGGAGCATTCACAGGAGCAATATCACAGCGGAGAGGACGTTTTGAGCTTGCTTCCGGTGGAACTCTCTTTCTGGATGAAATCGGCGAAATTGATCAGAATATTCAGATTAAACTTCTCCGTGTCCTGCAGGAAAAGAAATTTGAGCGTGTCGGGGGAGAAAAAACCATTGATACTGACGTGCGCATTATTACCGCTACCAATAAGGATTTAAAAGCCGAGATAGAAAAAGGCAGTTTCCGCGAGGATCTTTATTTCCGCCTGAATGTTGTAAATATCCATGTTCCGCCGTTACGCGAAAGAAAAGACGATATCCCTCTTTTGGCCGCCGCTTTTTTAAAGGAATTGGCGCAGGAAAACGGCAAAACAATCGAAGGCCTGCACGAAAAGGTGCGTTCGCGCCTTTATGCCTATGAATGGCCTGGAAATATACGTGAACTGCGCAACTGCATTGAAAGCTCCGTAGTTATGTGTCAGTCAAATGTAATAGCAGTTGATGATTTGCCTCCTGTTTTCCGCAGTTCAGATGACGACGGCTGGATAAATATAAGGCTTGGCTCAAATATGACGGAATGTGAAAAAATAATAATCAGGGATACATTATCTCACTGCAAGGGAAACAAAAGCAAAGCTGCAGAAACACTTGAAATTGGACGTAAAACTTTGCTGCGCAAACTTGCAGAGTATGAACTTGCTGCAAATGAAGATATTGAGGAGCAGCTCCCGCTGGGACATGATTAGTTTCCGTATCTTTGCTGCAATTCATTAAACTCATGGATGAACATCAGGGCATACTGCTGTATACTGTCAAAGTAATCATCAATAAACTTTGCAAGTCTTTTCCCGACAAAGCGGTAATGCCAGCTTTCCCAACTGTAGCCTGTTATGCTTTCATAACCGTCGGGGTATGATAAAGACCAGCCAAAGCTGGATGCATTTGCCGCAAGCCAGATACCTTCTGGAGTTTCAGCAAGCGCGTTGTCAAGCATGTTAAAGTCAACAGCAAGCCCAAGCTGGTGCTGACTATAACCAGGTTTTGCGGAAATTCTGTCTGCCTGAAGCTGGCCTTCCTGTGTCACCCAGTATGTGTAGGTTCTGCCTTGATGTTCGAATGATCTGTAAGCTGAAAGTACAGTTAATGTATACCCTTCGCGGGAAGCGGCATTTTTTATATCCAATAACGCTTCATAAGCTGCCTTTCGGAGCATTTGGTTTGTTTCCAGATCAGGCATACCGGTTTTCAGATCTACAAGATCAACCGGTACGTAATCCGCATCTATGGGATTTTCCTTGTCTACAAGATTCCAATAATCGGAATCATCCTTTAGAACAGCGGAAAACTCATTTATAAAACCGCTGTTTTCTTTCAAATCCAGACGTATTTGTTCAAGTATATGAAAAGGCAATTTAAGCTCTGACAATATGTTCAACACTTGATCGTTTAATGTATTTAAATAATATCCTCCGGATATAATAACCGGAGTTTCGTTTTGCGGGGGTTCTACTTCGGCTAAACCATAAACCAGTGATATTGAATCCTCTCCGGCGTGTTCTGCGTTAATGTTTTTTAATGATTCAGCCACTTTTTTTTCATTGTTTTGTGTGTGATTACTATTTGATATAAAAGATAATAATATTAAGAAAATGCATATTATTGGTATTAAAAGAGTAAAATACCGGCGTTTTTCTTCGCTCATTATTCCTCCGTGTATTACCTTATATTTTTTTATCCATTACATCAAGTTTTATTGTTTCGCTTGAATAAATTAACTTTTTTTTGATATAATAACACTGGGTGGGGGCATTGAAAGAATATATTCAATTAGTTAAGAACTGGTTTCCCAAATCAATAATAAAACAAAAAAAGGTGTTTACCGTTTCCGGCATTGCCGTGTTCGCAGCAGTTCTGGCAATCTTTGTTTTGTCCTCAATGGGGAGTTCTGATGGCACCAGGCACTTTCCCGAATCCGAAAGTGTGACAATTTATTCACCTATTCCCGCGCAAGAACTGTTTTTACCTGACGAGCCGGACTTTATTCCAGGAGTACTTCTGCAGCGGGAACAAAGAACTCACTGGAGCGAGCAGGATGCCGCCGAGTATTGGCAGGATCCTCTTCGTTTCGGCGAAGAGGCATGGCGCGAAAGGATTGAAGCCGCAATTGATGAATTATTGGAGCGTGTTCCATGAAAAATAATTCTTTGCTTATATTTTTATTCCTTGTTATTTTAATATTTTCCCGTGCCGGTGTAAATGCTTCAGATGGTGGTCAATGGGCAAATGAGGCATTAGGAATCAATGATAAGCCGCTTGAGATTGGAATTAATAAGCTGCGGGGTGAAAACAACAATGATAATGATATGGAAATGACAATTGAACGGCTGGAAAACAGAATAGAAGAATTGGCTAATATCAATGAGAAGCTTGGATACAGGGTTGCGGAATTGCGGATTAATAATTACGCATGGATAATTGAAATGATACAGTTAATAAATGCCAATAATCAATTAAGAGAAAGAATTAATGAACTTGAAAAATTGACAGATGGTTTCACAGGCCTTGTTATATCCAGTGAAGAGTTAAGGAACACAGCGTATGAATTATTAAATGATAATATTGGATTAACACATGACAATGAATTGCTAAGAAATAAAAACATTGAATTGGAAGCAGAAAACAATGAATTAAAATCTGAAATCGAAGAGATGAGAACCGGAAATGAAGAACTAAGAATCAGGCTTGATGAATTAAGGCGCTGGGCAAGCGCAATTACAGAGCCTTTGCCCGTTATGGATACTGTCACTGCACCGGAACCTCTTTCGCCGCAGCCGCCCGTTCTGATAACTCAAGCTCCAGAACAAACAGAACAGCTGCCGCTTTCAGCATCACCTATTGAAGAGATTCCTTCTGCATCTGAACCTCCCGCACAACCATTACGCCCTGATTACCCTTCAGGGCCTCCGACAAGAGTTGATTCTATTTTGCAAATGGGGATGACTCCGCATGAGAGCGATGTTATTTTCTCAAGGATAGTGCGCGCGAACGTCGGACAAATTCTTGAAATTCCGTTCCGTGGAAACGGCTGGGTATATTTGGGAGAACTTGCCTCACGGAGAGGTATAGTTTACAGTTCCAGACGCAATGATACGGACGGACAGAGTTTTGTATTCTCGCTGGATGAAGCGGGAACATATGTGCTTAAATTCTACCGGCAGGATTTTATCAGAAATTTTATCATTAACGATCATGTTCAGGTAATTGTCGGCGAAGCTCCCGCAGCCGTTACCGGGTGGTTCAATCCGTCTTACGATCGCGGAAGAGTGATAGCACAGCCACGCTGGCCTTCCGCTCTTGAAGAGGCGCAAATAATCAGCGGTAGACTTCCCTCATCAGAACCTGTTATTTCAGGTATTATCCTGACAAATGAACCTTCTCAAAGTACCAACGCTACGCAGCCAACACAGAATACCGCATCCGCGGCACAAGGTACTGCGGCTGTACAAAATTCAACCATTGCGGCGCAGAGTACTCCATCTCAAAGCTCAACCGCTACAGCGCAAACAGCAGCCGCTCCTTCGCAGACTACAACTTCTCCATCTACCCAGACAACACAGGGAACTTTTTCAGCCGATCCGTATCCCGGCAGTACACCGGTTTTTAATACTCAGCCAACAGATTTACAGTCTGCTGATTCACAATTATCTGACGTTTCTGACATAGCTGAATCCGCTGTAATACCGCAAATTCCGTCAATCCCTCCTGAAGTGCTGCTGCAAAGCGCGCATGAATCATTTAACGGTGGAAATATCGCCTCCGCATTAACATCACTTGCGCAATATATGGATAGTTATCCGGCAGGAAGTGATGAGGCTCTCTGGTTATTGGGGCAATCATACGAAGCGAACAGCCCAAACAGAGATATTCTGCGCTCCCTTGATTATTACCGCCGCCTTACCAATGATTATCCGCAGAGCGAAAGGTTCGAAGACGCACGGCGCAGGATTTCATATCTTGAAAGATTTTACATAACTATCCAGTAAAGAATTAATCTTTATTATGGCAAATATTATGAGTAAAAAATATAAATTATTAATATTTCCTTTATTGTTTTTCATAACGTTCGGGGTTCGGGTATATTGGCTGTCAGAAAAAGACGCTTTTCATGTAGATGAGGGAATGTCTATAGCTATTACCTGTTATAAAGATTATCTTGTAGCTAAAAATTATATAACAAACATTGGATATACCGGAAAAGAATTAAAAGATAATACACTAGTAAGCGAGGGCGGTTTTACTGATGCAATGGAAGATATTAAGAATCTATGGAAAGATAACCGCGATCCTCCTCATACAAATCTTTATTATACATTTCTGCGTCTTTCGTTCACTGGTTTGGATAACTCTGATATAAAACCTATTATTTTCAGGGGCGGAATACTAAACTTAATTCTTTTTTCAGTTTCGTTTGTATTTTTTGTTATGTTGATAAAGCTTCTGTTTCCAGGTTTCAGGGTACTGCAGCATTTTTGTGTAATTTGCGCGTTTTTATCTACCGCTTCAATAACAAATACGCTTTTTTTACGTCCGTATCAGATTCAGGAAACAATGTTCATAATTCTGACTTTTTATTTTATAAAAACAATAGATATAAATAAAGGGTTTCAACTTTTGCTGAAGCCGGGTAATATAAAGACTTTTTTTATTCTTTCACTGATTACAGCCGTCACTCTTATAACCGGTTATTATGCTGTCATTTTTATCGGTTTACTCGGATTGTATGTAATATATAAAAAAAGCCGAGACAGAAAAAATTCAGAAATAATTTTCTATGTTCTTGTTTTAATCTTTAGCTTAATATTGGCTCATGTTTTTTATCCGGGATATTTTAAAGGGTTTAATTCGTACAGGGCAACAGAAACGACACAGACGATTTTCGCCAATACATCTGAAAACCTGAAAGTATCATTAATTACAGCATGGGCATTGATACATAAACACTTTTTTTCTTTTTCGGTAATTGCTGTTTGTGTAATATGTTTATTATTTGCGCTGATTCAAAATAAAAAGCTGTTGATTAATAAATATGCTGCTTTTATTTTTTGCGCGTCATTGTTATATTATGTTTTTACATTGATTATAGCTCCGTATAAAGTATTACGTTACGGAATGCCGGTTTTTCCGTTTTTTGTGTTATTACCCGCTGTGATTTTTAATTCTGTAGTAATAAATAAAAGAACTCTGGATATTCTCAAAACGGAACGGCTGCCAAAAGGACTGCGTCCAAAGACACGAAGCATTTCCATAACCGCCATGATTATAACAGCCTTTATTTTTCTGACAAACGCTGTAAGCGGTGAAAACATTGAGCATTTGTATAAAAACAAGCAAAATGAATACCTTTTTACCCAACATAAAGAAACTCCTGTTTTTGTTTTTGTACATGAATATTCCCACTGGAAATACGGAAATCTTGTTCCTTATCTGAATGATGAGCAGAAGTATATTTTCATAAGAAGATACAGCGATATTTTTATGACGCCTTATAATGAGTTTTATCTTGTTATTGAAAACGTTCCGGATTTGATTGAATTATCAAACCCGCGTTTTACAATTCTGGAGAGTTTTGAATTAACAGGAGGAGAGCCTGAAACTCCCGAAATTATGGGAAGCTATTTTATCTGCAGGAAAGTGATCTTAAAAGACTCTATTTAGATTATATCCGAAGTTTCTGTCCTTCTTTATATGCCGCGGCGCGTAACTGTTTAACGTTTTTGTCCATAAGATAATCATCAAACTGCATCATTCGATCTATAAGACCGCCAGGATTTTCACCCTGCGGGAGAATTTCGATGATGCGGTTTGCGATTGAATTGATAAATTCGTGATCGTGCGAATTAAAAAGAATTACGCCGGGGAAAGCGACAAGCCCGTCATTAAGAGCAGTGATCGCTTCAAGGTCAAGATGATTTGTCGGCTCATCAAGAATCAGGACATTTGCTCCCGAGAGCATCATTTTCGAGAGCATGCAGCGGACTTTTTCGCCGCCTGATAAAACGCGCACAGGTTTCAGCGCCTCTTCGCCCGAGAAAAGCATACGGCCAAGAAAGCTGCGCACATAGGTTTCATCCTGATCGGTTGAATACTGCCGCAGCCAGTCTGTTATCGACAAATCGGAGTTAAAAAAAGCGGAGTTCTCTTTTGGAAAATAGGAAAAGGAAGTTGTCTGCCCCCATGCGTACCCGCCGCTTTCTGCTTTTTCTTCGCCTGCGATAATGTCAAAGAAAGCGGATTTTGAAGAGTGCTCAAGACCGACAAAGGCGATCTTGTCTCCCTTGTTTACGGTAAGCGAGAATTTTTTTAAAAGGGCATTGCCTTCGAAAGAAAAATCAAGGTTTTCCGCGTGAAGAACATTGTTGCCTATTTCGCGATCAGGTTTAAAGCCGACCCAGGGAAACTTGCGGCTTGTTACGGGAACATTTTCAAGGTCCAGTTTTTCAAGCACTTTCTTGCGGCTTGTCGCCTGACGGCTCTTGCTTGCGTTAGACGCAAACCTCTGAATAAACTCTTTAAGCTCCCGCGCCTTGTCTTCTCTTTTTTTCAGCTGGTCGCGCGCCTGCCTCTGGAGAATCTGGCTCATCTGATACCAGAAATCATAATTGCCTGAATACGGAGTGATTCTGCCGAAGTCGATGTCGCAGGTATTTGTACAGACCGCGTTTAAAAAGTGGCGGTCATGCGAGACGACAATAACAGTATTCGCAAAGTTAATCAGGAAATCTTCCAGCCATGAAATTGATTCCAGGTCAAGGCCGTTTGTCGGCTCGTCCAAAAGTAAAATGTCAGGGCCGCCGAAAAGCGCCTGCGCAAGAAGTACGCGCACTTTTTTTGACTCGTCAAGTTCCGCCATTAGTTTCCCGTGATCTTCCTCATCAAGGCCGAGCCCGGAGAGAAGCTGCCCTGCCTGCGCTTCAGCCTCCCACCCGCCGAGCTCTGAGAAATCAGCTTCAAGCTCCGCCGCGCGAAGGCCGTCTTCTTCGGTGAAATCTTCCTTTGCGTATATTTCTTCGCGCTCTTTCTGCACCGAATAAAGCTTCGGGTAACCCATCACAACTGTTTCAATAGCCGTATATTCTTCATAAGCGAAGTGATCCTGCTTAAGAACCGCGATACGCATGTTTTTCGCGGCGGAGATGTCTCCCTTGTCGTGCTCAATCTCGCCTGAAAGTATTTTTAAAAAAGTCGATTTTCCGGCTCCGTTCGCTCCTATTATCCCGTAACAGTTTCCGGGAGTAAACTTCAGGTTGACATCTTTAAAGAGAGTTCTTTCTCCGAAAATTAAACTTACATCAGTAACAGTGATCATTTTCTGCCAACAGCCTCTTTTTGAATATTCCCGGCGGAATATTTATTTCCTGAATATTCCGATTAGTCTTGATATTAATCCCTTTTTAGGGGGAGCTTTTTCTTCCTGCCCCGCGTTTTGCACTGTACTTGCCACGGCAGGTTTGCTGTGTTCTTCTTTCGCTTTATGCACGCTGTTTTTTGCCTGAGCGCTGTATTTCTTTTTATAAATCGCCATCCTCTCTTCCATGGAAAGCTGCGATAAATCCTGCTGTATGTTTTTAGCGGGAGGAACACTTGGGGCGCTGAGCCGCGGAGACGGGGACGGAGAAGGAGACGGGGGTGAAACTAACTCACGCTTTTTTTTATCCTCTGCGCCCTGAACTGCCTTTGAGCTTTTATCCCTCTTCCCTCTTTGCGTCTTTGCGTCTTTGCGGGGACTTCTCTTTCCTGCATTCTTCTCTTCGAGTGATTCCGTCCTGATACATTGCCCTGCGCTCTTGTCTTCAGCGTAATAATCCTGCGCGGCTATTTCATAAGGAATTTTTTTGCCGATGTAGCGTTCGATGGCTGGCAGCTCATAAACATCCTGTTCGCTTGCAAGCGAAATCGCTTTTCCGGTCTTCCCCGCGCGCGCTGTTCTGCCGATTCTGTGAACATAATTTTCCGCTTCAGTGGGAACATCGTAATTTATAACCATCGCGAGATTATTAATATCAAGGCCGCGCGCCGCGACATCGGTAGCGGCCAGAAGCCTGATTTTACCGTTCTTTACATTGTCGATTATCTTTAGCCGCTTAACCTGCGGCAAATCGCCGATGATAAACTCGCACGCGTAGCCGTTCATTCCAAGGCGTTTTGCCGTAATCTCTGTCTGATTTTTGGTGTTGCAGAAAATTACCGCGCTTTGCGGCTCTTCTTTCTTAAGAATGCCGAGCAGAAGCTGCATTTTCCTGTCTGAAGGCACATGGTAAAGAACCTGCGTTATTTCTTCGACAGTTACCATTTCAGGCTCTATTTCGATTTCTACAGGCGGCTTTCCGTCTTTGGAGCCTTTAGTATATTCCCACGCGAGGTTCTTCACCCACGCGTTCAGCGTAGCGCTGAAAAGCATTGTCTGCCTTTTTTCAGCTGCGGGCACTGACTTTATCAATCTGCGTAAATCAGGGTAAAAGCCCATATCAAACATTCTGTCAGCTTCATCAAGAACCAAAAAGGAAACTTCCATCAGGTTCATTTTGCCGGAACCGTTCAAATCAATCACGCGGCCGGGAGTCCCTACAAGTATCTGCGCGTTATCACGCAGCAGCTTTTCCTGCTGCGCGTAACCTACGCCGCCGTAGAAGCACCCCGTCTTAAAAGGCAGGAACGCGCCGAGCGTTCTTGCCTCCTCTTCAATCTGCACCGCCAGCTCCCTGGTCGGAGCCAGAATAAGCGCCTTCCGCTTGAACAGCGCCTCGTCCGAGAGCATCCTCTGGAAAATCACGATTAAAAACGCCGCAGTCTTGCCTGTCCCTGTCTGGGATTGAACATATAAATCACTGCCGCCGAAAGCGCTGGACAACACCTGCTGCTGAACAGGCATGCAGGTAACATATTTTGCTTCTTCGATGCCTTTTTGCAAGTCATGATGCAGGTTGAATTCTGTAAACTTCATATAAACTGAGGTAAGTCTAATGCTTTTTAAGGGAATAGTGAATAGGGTGCGCATAAAAACAAATCAGCGGCCCTTGTTTAATCCTGCCGCGCACTCAGCCTGCGGCAAGCGTCAGGAGGGCTCATATACAACTGCGCTTCACAGTATAAAGGATGATGCCGCCAGACTCCGCGCGCCTTTGTCCGCGCTTAAAAATGATTCACCGGTACTTACTTCTGACCTGAAAGCTATAGCTTTTGACACGGAGGCTATAGCTTCTGACCTGAAAGCTTTAGCTTCTGACACGGAGGCTATAGCTTTTGACATGAAAGCTATAGCTTCTGACCCGAAAGGTACAGCTTCTGACCCGGAAGCTTTAGCTTCTGACCCGAAAGCTATAGCTTCTGATATGAAAGCTATAGCTTCTGCCCCGGAAGCTTTAACTTCTGACATGAAAGCTATAGCTTCTGCCCCGGAAGCTATAGCTTCTGACCTGAAAGCTTTAGCTTCTGACATGAAAGCTTTAGCTTCTGACCCGGAAGCTATAGCTTCTGACATGAAAGCTATAGCTTCTGCCCCGGAAGCTTTAGCTTCTGACCCGAAAGCTATAGCTTCTGATATGAAAGCTATAGCTTCTGCCCCGGAAGCTATAGCTTCTGACATGAAAGCTTTAGCTTCTGACCTGAAAGCTTTAGCTTCTAACCTGAAAGGCACAGTTTATGACCTGAAAGGCACAGTTTATGACCTGAAAGGCACAGTTTATGACCTGAAAGGCACAGTTTCTGTACCAAAAGCTGTTATCTGCGCGTCAAAAAGAGCGCCGGATCAGGTTTTCGCTTTTGCTGTCTTTTTGGGCGCGTTGATCAAACCGGGGAACAGAACGGAAAACACATCGCCTGCTGTTTCCGCGAATTCAATTTTTATGCAGGACGTTATGTCATTATCAAGCTCGTTCCAGTCGTCCTCGTTGTCTTTGGGAAGAACCGCCTTTTCCATGCCGTTTCTTATTGCGGCCAGCAGTTTTTCCTTTAAGCCGCCGATAGGAAGGATTCTGCCTGTAAGCGTCAGCTCTCCCGTCATCGCGATGCCTGGAAAAGGCGGGACTTTGCAGAGGGTGGACAGGAGGGATGCTGCCAGCGTTACGCCGGCTGAGGGCCCGTCCTTGGGAATCGCGCCTTCGGGCACGTGTATATGGAAATCGGATTTCGCGAGTTCCTTAACGCTGAAATTATATTTTGACGCGGTGCTGCGAAGATACGACAGGGCGATGCGCGCGCTCTCTTTCATTACGTCGCCGAGGTTTCCCGTTATCAGCAATTCACCGCTTCCGTCATAACGGATTGTTTCGACCGGCATAATCGTTCCGCCGTATTCAGTCCATGCAAGTCCGTATGTGACGCCTACCCTTGCTTCCTTGTATACGACATCGCGCTTGTATTTTTTCTTTCCCAGGAGTTTCTCAAGATCGCTGCCGGCAATTGTTTTACTGTATCCGCTGACAGGTTTGTCCTTGCCGTATCCGCTGTTTACAGCTTCGCGCGCGATCCGCCTGATGCACCGCGCGGTTTCGCGTTCAAAGTTTCTTACGCCCGACTCCATTGTCCAGTAGCGGATAATGTCTTTCAGGGTATCATCCTGGAAAATTATTTCCGCGTTGGACAGGCCGTTGGCGCGCAGCTCCTTGGGAACGAGAAACTGCTTTGCGATGCTCAGCTTTTCATTCTCCCCGTAGCCTGGCACTTCGATTATTTCCATGCGGTCAAGTAAAGGATAGGGAATGGAATGAAGCGAGTTGGCGGTAGTAAGAAACATCACTTTGGAGAGATCGTATTGAACTTCAAGATAATGATCGACAAAGGTAGAGTTCTGCTCAGGATCTAGAACCTCAAGAAGGGCTGACGCGGGGTCTCCCCTGAAATCACTGGAAAGCTTGTCGATTTCATCAAGCAGAAACACAGGATTGACAGTTCCTGCCCTGCGCATCGACTGGATGATTTTTCCCGGAAGAGCGCCGACATAGGTTTTTCTGTGCCCGCGGATTTCCGCTTCATCGCGCACGCCGCCCAGAGAGACGCGCACAAAGTTCCTTCCAAGGGCGCGCGCGACTGATTTGCCGAGACTGGTTTTTCCCGTGCCTGGAGGGCCGACAAAGCAGAGAATCGGACCCTTTATTGAGCAGGGAGCGGGGACCGCAGAGCGGGGATCGCCGTTATCGGTATTATCATTATTCGAAGCGTCACTGTTGATTTCCCCTGAGAGAAGCTGCCTTACCGCGATAAACTCGATAATACGGTCTTTCGCCTTCTTCATGCCGAAATGATCTTCGTCAAGTATTGTTTCCGCTTTTCCAAGATCGCCTGAATCAACGGAATAATCGCTCCAGGGAAGGTCTGCTATCCATTCAAGATAACCCCTTAAAACGCCGGCTTCCGGAGACAGGGGCTGGAGTTTACGGAGCCTTTTAATTTCCTTTTCACACTTCTCCGTAACTTCGGCTGGAGGTTTCTTTTCCATGATGCGTTTTTCAAGAACCGCGAATTCGTCCTCAATCTTATCCTTGCCCAGTTCCTTGTTAATTTCACGCAGCTGCTCATTGAGGATATATTCGCGGTGGCGTTTATCCATTTTCTTTCTGACTTTACCGGAAATGTTTTTCTGAATACCGTATATTTCATTCTCTTTTTCAAGAACCTCAAGTATCGCGAGGTATCGCTCCCTTGTATCCGTAAACGAGAGAAGCTCCATTTTCTTCTCGGATTTTAACAGCGCGGCATTGCACACAAGATTCGCAAGCCGTTCCGGGTCTTCGGATTTTTCAACAGCGCTGAGGGTATCAGGGCCTACTTTCCCGGAGTATTCCGCGTATTGAGAGAATGATTTTTGAACGCTCCGCATCAATCCAAGGTCTTCTGTGCCTAAAGGTTCACTTAAACTTTTTATTTTTAACGGTTCCACTTTTACAAGCGGAAAGTTTAAATGCGGATTGGTGGAAATAATTTTCCCGCGGTATTCGCACTGGAAAACGACGCGGTAAGTATTATCGGGAAGTTTCAGATGAGAGATTATTCTGACAACGGTGCCGGTAAGATACGGTTCGTCCGTAGAAAGATGCATTTCGTTTTTTTTTAAGCACGCGGCAAAGAGACGGTTATCCCTTTTAATTGCTTCTTCCAGCGCTGTAATGCCGGGTTTATACGTGATAAAGATGGGAACAACTGTCTGAGGGAAAAGAACAAGGTCGCGGAGCGGCAGGAGCGGAAAATCTTCTGTTACAAGCTCCTCTGCTCCGTTATAATCAAAGAAATAATGATTCTTTTTCTTTTTCCGCGCGAACAATCCTCCAAGGACGCCGACTGGGGATGCGCCGACGCTCTTTCCGTCCTTGGTTTCGCTTTTTCCGGCTTGCTCTTTTTCATCAGCGTTTTTTTTCATAGGGAAAACTCCGGCTGTCTTTTGCTATGCGCTCTTCTGCTTCTGCTCCGGATAGATAATCTGCGGAGGTTCGGATTTTTCCACGGTGTCATGAGTGATGATTACCTGCTTGTCGCCGGTTATAGACGGGATATCAAACATGATATCTGTCATAAGCCGCTCTACAATTGCACGTAATCCGCGCGCGCCGGTTTTCTGCTTTATGGCCTTGTCTGCGATTGCGTCAATTGCTTTTTCCGTAAACTCAAGTTTTACGTCGTCATAGGCAAGAGACGCCTGATACTGGCGCACAATAGCGTTGCGGGGTTCAGTAATTATGCGCCTTAAATCTTCGCGCTTTAATTCTTCAAGACCGACGGTAATCGGAAGACGCCCGATAAACTCAGGGATCATTCCGAACTGTATTAAGTCGTCGGGGTGCAGGTTATCGTAAAGCTCTTTAAGCGACTTTTCGCAGCTTCCAGTTTCCGCTCCGAAACCGAGAGGGTGTTTTACCACGCGGCGGGAGATCAGTTTATCAAGACCTACAAACGCGCCGCCGCAGATAAAGAGAATGTTTGTGGTGTCGATGCGTATCATTTCCTGGTTGGGGTGTTTTCTTCCTCCCTGCGGCGGAACGGAAGCGATTGTCCCTTCAATAATTTTTAACAATGCCTGCTGAACGCCTTCGCCTGAGACATCCCGGGTAATCGAAATGTTCTCTCCCTTGCGCGCGATTTTATCAATCTCGTCAATATAAACAATACCTCTTTCCGCAGCCGATATATTGCCGCCTGCGCTTTGAATTAATTTTAAAAGAATATTTTCAACGTCTTCGCCGACATAACCTGCTTCCGTTAGTGTTGTCGCGTCCACTATCGCGAAAGGCACTTTTAATTTCTTGGCGAGTATCTTCGCAAGGAGCGTCTTCCCCGTACCTGTCGGCCCTATTAAAAGGACATTTGATTTTTCAATTTCGACTTCATCGCTTTCTTTTTCCTTTATTGGATTGGCAATGCGTTTGTAATGGTTATAAACAGCGACAGAAAGCGCTTTTTTCGCGTTATCCTGTCCTATTACAAAAAGATCTAGGTAATTTTTAATGTCTTTCGGAGTGGGAATGTCTCCTGTAAAATGTGTTGTAAGTTCATGTTCTTCTTCGCTTAAAATCTTGCGGCAAACTTCAATACATTCATCGCAAATAAAAACATCATTCGGGCCGGCAATTAAACGGCGCGCCATGTCAGCGCTTTTTCCGCAAAAAGAGCAGACCCTTTCCAGGATTTCAGGTCCATTACGAAGCCTTGCCATCTTTACTCCTCGTTAAAATAGAATCGGCTATACCGTACTCAACTGTGTCCTGTGCGGACATGTAAAAATCTCTTTCCGTATCGGATGAAATCTGTTCTATTGATTTGCCTGAATGTTTGGCAAAATACTCAATTAACATCTTTTTCAGGCGAATGATTTCCTTTGATTGGATGCCGATGTCGCGGGCCTGTCCATGCGCGCCGCCCCACGGTTGGTGAATCAGCACTCTTGACGAAGGAAGAACCATTCGCTTTCCGGCTGTTCCTGCGGTAAGGATTAAAGCGCCCATGCTTGCAGCCTGTCCAAGACAGATTGTCTGTACATCGGATTTTACATGCTGAATGGTGTCGTAAATCGCAAGTCCTGCTGTAACAGAGCCGCCGGGAGAGTTAATATAAAGATTTATATCTTTTTCCACATCCTGCCCGTCAAGGAAAAGGAGCTGGGCTACTACAAGATCCGCTGAAAGGTCGTTTATTTCACCGTCTAAAAATACAATTCGGTCTTTTAAGAGGCGGGAGTATATATCATAGGAACGTTCCCCCATCCCTGTCTGTTCAACTACGATTGGAACCAGGTTGCTCATTCGTGCACTCATACTATTAATTTAACCATTATCCGACATGAAATCCAGATAATTCTCCTTTTTCCCGGGTTTTAAATTGTTTTCCGCAATCAACATATCCGTAATTTTCTTTTCTTTGATATCCTCTTTCAGATAGATGACCGCGTTATCGTCATAATGTTTTTTCACTTCCTCAATATCCGCGCCGTTAGCTGCCGCTATTGATTCAAATTCTTTTTCAACATCGCCGTCTGTTACTTCGATATTCTGCTCTTCCATTAGAGTTTCGATAATCAAACGCGAATGGAGCGATTTCTGCGCGGCATCGCGCCATTCATTTTCCTTTTCTCCAATAGACATCATTTGCTGAATATTCTCTGTGCTGGTATTATAATAGCGGGCAAGGCGCCTCATGCGGCCGTCAATTTCTGTCCTTATCATAGATTCAGGCACAACAACAGGCGTATTTTCCATGATTTTTGAAAGAAGCGCGTTTGTTTTAATGTCTTTTAAACGGAACTCAAGCTGCTTTTCCAGCCGCTCCTTAATGTTGTTTTTAAGATCATCCAGAGTCTTGAACTTTTCATCAACATCCTGCGCCAGATCATCATCCAAATCGGGGAGTTTTTTTTCCTTGAGAGCCGTGAGCGTTATCTGTATTTTCCTTGTCTTTCCGGCAAGCGCAGTTTCGAAAAAATCATCCTCAAATTTCTTCTCAAAAACTTTTGTTTCGTCTTTTTTCATTCCGATGATGTTATCATCAAATTTGAAAGCATTTGTTCCTGCGCCGAGCGTAAAAGCGAAATCATTACGCTGGTTATTTGAATGAGTTTCTCCGTCTTCTTCAAAAACAATGTAATCTATGGTAACAACATCGCCGTTTACCGCGCCTGCTTCATCGTCGCGATCCATGACAACCGAATTGCGTTCGCGTATTTCTTCAAGCTCTCTTTCGATGTCGCTTTTCTCAACTTCCGCATACGAGTATTCTGCATTTAACCCTCTCCATTGGCCTATTTTTACTTCTGGAAGGACATCATAGACTACAGAAAATTGTAAATCCTGATCAAAATCCAGAACAGGCTCACCTTGAAGTTCAGGTGTTGAGTAAGGAAGCGGTTTTTCATTTCTGGGCATGGATTCTTCCTTAAAAACCTCTTGCAATGCCGACTCCATGATACGGCTTGTCGCGTCTCCTTTAAGGGCTTCTGCAAATTTTCGTTCAAGTACCTCCTTAGGCACCTTGCCCTTTCGAAAACCAGGCAATTGCAATGTTTTAGAATACTCATTGAGCATGTCATTATACTGGTTTCGGACATCCTCCTTCGGAATAGTGATATTTAGCTGTACATTTGATTTTTCAAGCCGCTTTATTTCTTTATTAATAGCCACAATTTTCCTCTTGTATGATAAATTTACACATAATTACTCAAATTTCTTCATGAGCCGCGAAGGGATCGAACCTTCGACCCGCAGATTAAGAGTCTGCTGCTCTACCAGCTGAGCTAGCGGCCCGAACATAAGGAATACTAACAGATAAAGGCTGATTGGTCAATTGACGGATAAAGCAAGGTCAAATAAGCCATTTCAGCATGGAGAAACTAATGAGGCTATATGTGAAGTCAGTTACTTCACGTACAACCCGCGGACTAAAGTCCGATATTTTTTCTCTAAAAACCACGAAAAAACGATAACCTTGTACAAAGATTTGTAATAACCTTGTACAAGGTGTTGTACTAGCCTTGTACAACGCATTGTAATAACCTTGTACAACGCGTTGTAACAGCCTTACGTCCGCGAACTAAAAGAGCAGTGCAGCACTGTGATACTTTTTACAAGTGATGTATGAAAATTAATTTCCTTGAGGCAAAATTGACCCGCTGTTGACAGATAAGGTTATAAATTGATACATTTTTTAAGAGCGCGAGAGTGGTGGAATTGGCAGACACGCCAGACTTAGGATCTGGTGCCATTGGCATGAGGGTTCAAGTCCCTCCCCTCGCA